>NZ_BAAAZP010000188.1:0-62546 GCF_039536965.1 Nonomuraea antimicrobica
CGCGACCCCGGAGGAGATCGCCGCGCGGCCGGGCGTCCCGCCCGAGCGGCCCGCGCACGGGGACGCATCCGCCCGCGTGCTCGTACGCAGGGCGCTGCCGACCGAGCCCGCCGTACGAGGCTCCAGGTCGCTTTTCCTGGCCGAGGCGGAACGCCAGGGGCTCAAGGCGGGCCGACGCATGCTCCACGTCGGACCGGAACCGGCCGGCGACCAGGTCGCGGCCTGCCTCCGGATCGAGCCCGGCACCGACGTGGTGGCCCGGCGCAAGATGATGACCGCGAACGACGTCCCCGTACGCATCGCGACCAGCTACTTCCGCGCCGACCTCTTCGGCGGCACCCGGCTCGCCGAGCCCGGGTTCGTCCAGCCGTCGCTCCAGGCCGCGCTGATCGCCCTCGGGCACACGTTCGGCCACGCCGAGGAGAGCCTGACCGCCCGGCCCCCGACCGCCTTCGAACGCGAGACGCTGGAGCTGGAGCCCGGCGAGTGGATCGTCCAGGTGCTGCGGGCGAGCTACGCCACCGACGGCACGCCCGTCCACGTCCTGGAGACCGTGTGCGCCGCCACCCGGCACGTGTTCGCCATCACGCAGGTCTCCGGTCATGACGAGTTCTGAGGCGCTCCGGACGCGTCCAGAATGATCCATCCGTGCGGAGGGAGATCCCTTGACAGGTGCCGAGGAGTTCAGGAACGCGGCGCAGGCGCTCATCGCGGCCATCGGCGACCATCTGAACGCCGTGTCGGAAGCGGGGAACCCGTCAGAGTGGACCGCCGAGAGCGAGGCGCTGAGGGAGGCGGCGCGGGCCTACGCCGAGGCCGGTGCGGCCCTGACGGGGGAGGAGCTGATCGCGCCCGTCCCAGGCGGCGAGCCTGACCCGCCCCCGGCGTCCGAGCTGACTTCCGCGTCCGACCCGCCCCCGGCGTCCGACCTGACTTCCGCGTCCGACCTGACTTCTGTGTCCGAGCTGGCCTCCGATCTGGGCTCGGTGTCCGGGCCGGTTCCCGTGTCCGGTGCTGCGGGAGGGGTGTTGTCCATCCTGTCCCGCCTCGATTACCTCGTCGACGACTTCGGCGAGATCATCGAGGCGGGGCGGCGCTCGTACCGGGCGATCCGGCCGGAGGCGACCGAGGCCGAGGTCCGGGCCGAGGTCGGCGACCTGTCGAGCGCGATCTACGAGATCCTGCACGTGAACGAGGACCAGGTGCCGTTCCCGTTCCCGGCCGCGAAACCGATCAGCGGGGTCGTCTGGTTCCTGGAGGCGGGTGAGGCGATGTCGGACGAGCTGGGCAGCCCGCCCGCGGACCCGTTCGGGGTGGCGGAGGACGCGGACGACGGGCTGCTCTTCACCCACCGGGACATCTACTCGCCCTGGTCAGGGGCGTTCGCCGAGGACGGATGACCGGCTGGCGGGGGTGAGGCGTTCTATTCCAGGATGTCCTCGGGGGCGAGGGAGACCTCCGGGAGCGGCTCGTCGCCACTCTCGTCGACCGCCTCCTTCTCCGGCTGACAGTGCTCGCCGCAGCCCTCGAACCGCGCCGTGTTCACCGGGACGAACTCGCTCGGTTCGGCCCCTCGCAGCGCGGAGGCCATCGTGTCCCGCCAGATCGGACCCGGGATGCTGGCCCCCTGCACCGCGCCGTAGTAGCGTCCGCCGATCGTCACCCCGGTCAGCTTGTGCTGCTGCGAGCCGCGCGGGTCACCCAGGCTGACCGCGGCGGCCAGGTCGGGGGTGAAACCGGCGAACCAGGCCGAGGCGTAGTCGTCCGTGGTGCCCGTCTTGCCGGCCGCCGGGCGGCCGATGCCGCCCACCCCGCTCATCGTCCCCTCGGTGAACACGCCGGACAGCACCTCGGCCGTCGCGTCGGCGATCGGCGGGTCCAGGGCCTGGCGGCATTTGGGGCGGTATCGGGTGGTCTTGCCGTCGCGGTCGGTGATCTGGGTGATCGCCATCGGGGCGCAGTACGAGCCGCGCGCCGCGATCGCCGCGTACGCGGTGGCCATCGTGACCGGGTCGGTCTCGTTGATCCCGAGCGTGAACGTCTCGTACTCCTGCAGCTTCTTGCCGTCCGCCCGCCGAACGCCCAGCGACTTGGCGGTCTCCACCGTGTCGCAGAGGCCGACGCGCTGCTCCAGCTCCATGAAGAACGTGTTCACCGAGTCCCACGTGCCGCTGCGCAGCGTCTTCCAGCCGGGCGAGCCCTCGTCGTTGGTGACGGTGTGGGTCGGGTCGCCGGCGTTCCCGCCCGCGCAGTTCTTGAACGTCGAGTACTCCGGCGCCCGGTAACCCGCCCCCGCGGCGAGGCCGTCGTCCAGCTTCATGTCCTCCTTGAGTGCCGTGATCAGCGTGAACGTCTTCATCGTGGACCCCGGCTGGAACCCGACGCCGCCCCCGTGCGCCGCGTCCGCGACCACGTTGTACGAGATCTCGTTCTTGGCCGCCCGCCTGCCGTACTCCCTGCTGGCGGCCATCGCCCTGATCTCCCCGGTGCCCGGCTTGACCAGGGCCTCGGAGGCGACCGGCTGGTCGGAGGCGTTCACGTACCGCTTGATGGCCTGCTCGGCCGCCGCCTGCATGGCCGGGTCGAGCGTGGTTTTGATGGTCAGGCCGCCGCGGTTGAGCATCGCGAGCCGGTCCTTGGCGGTGCGGCCGAAGTCCGGGTTCTTGAGGATCTCCTGGCGAACGTAGATGCAGAAGTACGGATATTTGCTGGACTCACAGCCTCCGGGGAGGTTGGTGCCCTTGTAGCCGAGTTTGGCGTCCTTCGCCTTCTCCGCCTCCGCGCTGGTGATCTTGCCCAGCTCGGCCATCCGGTCCAGGACGACGTTGCGCCGCTTCAGCAGGCGTTCGCGCTGCTCGGGGCCGAGGTTGGGGTCGGTGGCGTTCGGGTCCTGGACGGCGCCGGCCAGCGTCGCCGCCTGCGGCAGGGTCAGGTCGGCCGCGTGCACGCCGAAGAACCGCTTGGCCGCCGCCTCCACCCCGTACGCGCTGGCCCCGAAGTACGCGATGTTCAGATATTTCTCGAGAATCTGGTCCTTGGTGTACTTCTTCTCGATCCCCATCGCGTACCGCAGCTCGTTGAGCTTGCGCGCGTAGCTCGCCTCGATGGCCGCGTCCCGCTCCTGATCGGTGTCGGCCGAGTTGAGCAGGACCTGCTTGACGTACTGCTGCGTGATGCTCGACCCGCCCTGGCTCACCCGGCCCGACTGCAGGTTCGTGGCCAGCGCGCGCAGCGTGCCCTCGATGTCGATCGCCCCGTGGTCGTAGAACCGGAAGTCCTCGATCGCGACGATCGCCGTCTTCATCGTCCCGGAGATCTCGTCGAAGTCGACGACCTCGCGGTACTCCTCGTAGAAGCGGGCGATCTCGCCGCCCTTGGCGTCCCGCACGATCGTCACCTCGGCCGGCGGCGGCTCGGCGAGCTCGACCGGCACCAGGTTCACCTCGTTCGCCGCCGCCACGAGCCCGGCCCCCGCGCCCCCCACGGCCGGCACCGTGATCGCGGCCACCAGCACGCCCGCCGCCGCGCCCAGGGCGGCCAAGCGTACGATCATCGTCCCCCGACGTGGCATCAGAGCCTGCCGAGTCCGCGAGCCAGGATCGTGGCGGTCTGGGCGATCACCGCGTCGTCCGCGGGCAGGCCGGCGACCTCGCGGTTGGTGTAGACGGCCAGGATGACCGGGGGCTTCGACCTGCCGGACGGCCAGGCGACGGCGATGTCGTTGGCCGTACCGATCTCGGAGTTCGTGCCCGTCTTGTCGCCGATCGTCCAGCTCTTGGGCAGCCCGGCGCGGATGCGCGCGCCGCCGGTCTTCGCGGCGATCAGCCAGGCGTTGAGCTGCTCCCGGTCCTTGGCGGTCAACGCGCTCCCGGACGTGACCAGCCGCAGGTCACGACCGATGGCCGCGGGCGTGGTGGTGTCGCGCTTGTCCTTCGGGGTCCAGTCGTTCAGCTCGGTCTCCCAGCGGTCGAGGCGGGAGACCGGGTCCTTCAGCGTACGGAAGTACCTGGTCAGCCCGGCGGGCCCGCCGAGCTGCTTGAGCACCATGTTGCCCGCGGTGTTGTCGCTCAGCGTGATGGCTGCCTCGCAGAGCTGGGCGACCGTCAGGCCGTCCTCGACGTGCTTCTCGGTCGTCGGCGAGTTGGGCTTGACGTCGGCGGCCGTCCACGTGACCCGCTTGTCCATCAGGCCGGGCTCGGAGGTACGCGCCTTGTGCAGCGCCGCCGCGCAGGCCATGGCCTTGAAGGTGGACAGGAGCGGGAAGCGTTCGCCCGACCGGTAGGTGAGCGTCTTGCCGGTGGCGGTGTCGACGGCGTACGCGCCGATGCGGCCCTTGAAGGACGTCTCCAGAGCCCGCAGTTCCTTGGTGACCTGTGCCTGGCCCGCCGGGACCGCCTGCGCGACCGTCGCCGCCGCGGCCGGCGCGGCCCCCGCCGCGCCCGTCGTCAGCGTGGCACCCGTGAAGAGGGAGAACGTCAGGGCGGTCGCCCGCAGCGTCGCCGGGTAGCGGCGGGTGCGGAGGTGTCGCATGCCAGAGTCCTTACTGTCGTCCATCAGGTCGCGGGCAGGAGCAAAGCAGATGCGATCCGGCGATGTCTAATAGCGATATCGCGAAAGTTTCCATATCGAACCTTGTATGAACGCAGGTCAGCGGCCTCGCCGGAGCACCATGAGGCCCGCGCCGACCAGCCCGGCGGCGTGCAGGCACAACGTCGGCACGATGCCGATCCGGTCGCCGAGCGCGCCCGCGATCGACAGGCCGAGCAGCCCCGTGGCGGCGTGGGCGCTCCCGAGCAGCCCGAAGACGGCCCCGGCGCGGTCGCCGCCGGTGGCCGTCTGCGCCAGCGTGGTCAGCCCCGCCGTCGCCGCGGCGGCCGGGACCCCGGCCACGACGATCAGGACGAGCGCCGGCCAGAGCACGGGCCAGGCCAGCGGGTAGGCGAACAGCGCCAGGTCCGCCAGGCCGAAGACGACCGTCCCCCAGCCCAGCAGTGCCCGCGGCGGCGCGTCGCCCGGCCAGGCCGCCACGGCGAGCCCACCGGCGATGCCCCCCACCGCCTGCACCGACAGGAACGCCCCGTACGCGTCCCCGCCGCCGCCCAGCACGTCCGCCACGAAGGGGGTGGCCAGCGTCGCGAAGACGCCCTCACCCAGCCCCGTGATCACCATGTACGCCACCAGCAGCCGGACGCCCCTCTCCCGCAGCACGGACGGCCCCCGCCGCGCCGGGGCACGCTCGCCCCCGGCCGGTGACGACGTCCGCAGGCTCGCCAGCAGCAGCGCAGAGAGCAGGAAGCCGGCCACGTCGATCCAGACGACGGCGGCCAGGCCGCCCGCGCCGACCGCGAGCCCGCCGGCCAGCGCGCCGATCAGCCGGGCGGCCTGGCCGCTCTGCCCGTGCAGGGCGTTGGCCCGGACGAGGTGCGACTCGGGCACGAGACGGGGGAGCAGCGCCTTCTGGGCGGGCGCGAGCACCGTGCCGAGCGCGCCCGTCCAGAGCGCGACCGCGTACACGATCCACACCTGGTCGGGCTCGCGTACGGCCAGGAGCGGCAGCAGCCCGAGCGCCAGGAGGAGATCCGTGCCTACCAGCAGGCGGCGGCGGTCCCAGCGGTCGGCCAGCATCCCGGCGACCGGGCCCAGCACGACGTCGGGGAGCCGGGAGGCCAGCAGCATGGTCGCGGTGGAGAGGGTGGAGCCGGTGAGCAGGTAGACGTGGAAGGCCAGTCCGGTGCCGATCGCCCAGTCACCGGTCTGCGAGATCAGCCCGGCCGCGAGCAACCGGCGGAAGTCCCGGTTGCCACCCCATAACGCCCCGATCCCGGGCGGCGCGGCCTCGGTCATGAGAGGCGACCGCCGGACGGGAGCGATCCGGCTGGCGCGGCCCGGTGGGCGGAGGCGGAGGTCCTGGACACAACGGCCAGGCTGGTCAGAACGGTCAGAACGACCCGGAGGGCCCGGGGGACGCTGGCGGGGAGAGGGCGGGGGGAGCGGCGCATCAGTCGCCCGTGCCGGTCGGGGGGAGCGGGACCACGAGCTGCGTCGCCAGCACGGGCAGCGCCCCGTCGGGCCGGGAGGCCGGGGCGGACGTGCGCGCCATCAACGGCTCCAGCAGCGCCTCCACGGCCGCCCCGATCGCCTTGATCTCGTCAGGGGTGGCGTACAGGTAGAAGTTGCCGACCCCGCCGACCTTCCGCCACGGCTCCGGCGCGTCGGCCCGGCGCTGCTGCCACTCGACCAGCCGGGCCAGCGCCCGCTCCGCGATCACCTGCTCCAGCAGCCCCCGCGCGGCCGAGGCGTCGGTGCCGGGCTCGTCGCTGACCCACTCCTGGACGGTCTCGGTCACCTTCCACGGCCGTTCTCGCTCGTCGCGGGCGGGTGCCTGCTCGACGAAGCCGTACTTGGCGAGCTGCCGCAGATGGTACGAGGCCAGCGCCTGGCTGATCCCGACCTCGCGGGCCGCGTCCGCGGCGGTCGCCGTGCCCGCGCGCAGCAGCACCTCGTGCAGCGCCAGTCGTACCGGATGTGCGAACGCCCGCATCGCCGCCGGGTCGTCCAGCAGCCGCCGGGGACGGCCGCCCGAAGCTGATTCCAAAGACATGCTTGGAATCTTCGGGCGAAGGCCGGCGAAACGTCAAGGGTTTCTTTGGAATGCCGGGACGGCGACCGTGCCCGCCGAGCCGCCCGGCACGTTCCGGGCGCAGGCGGGAGGGTCGGTGAGCTGTCCGGAAAGTTTTGGTCACAGCACGTGGCCGGGTGCTTGGGTAGGGTCGAAGCATGCGTCACCTCAAAAGCCGGTTCGTGCCCCTGGCCCTGTTCGCCTCGGCCGCGTTCGCGGCCGGTTGCAGCGACGTCAACAACACCATCGACAAGGCCCAGGCGTGTCTGGAGGCACCGAAGATCATCGCCGACCTGGGCACGCAGATCGCCTCGCTCACCAACGACCCCCAGGCCATGGACAAAGCCCTCGACGACGCCGCGGCCAAGCTCAACGGCGTTGCCGACACGGCGGCCAACACCACGCTCAAAGAGGCCAGCGACAGCATGGCCAGCACCCTGACCGGCATCACGCTCAACGACGTCAACGACGCCGTCGACGCCGTACAGAAGGTCACCGCGGAGGGCGCCGCCTACGTGGAGAAGGTGGCCCAGGCCTGCAGCTGAGCCGTTGGGACAATCCCGACTTCTCTAGGGGAAATGGGTACGAATTAGCGTTTATCCCATGGAACCCGACCCGCGTTTCACCTTGGCCAACGAACGGACCTTCCTCACCTGGCTGAGCACGGCGCTGGCGCTCAGCGCGGGTGGGGTGGCCATGGCGGCGGTGCCGTCCGACGTGTTCGTGCCGTGGATCCGTACGGGGCTGGCCGTCGTGCTGGTCACCCTCTCCGCGCTGGCGGCGGGTATGGCCTACCCCCGCTGGCGCAACATCCAGCGTGCGCTGCGTGAGCAGGCGCCGCTCCCGCCGCCCGCGCTGGCGGCCGTCTTCGGGTACGGCGTCGCCGCCGTGGCCGTGGTGGCCCTCGTCCTCATCATCCTGTCGGCACAGAAATGAGCACACAGAGGGGCGGTCGTTGACGATGGCCGCGGACGAGGAGATCTGGGACCGAGGGCTGCAGAGCGAGCGGACCCGCCTGGCCTGGGTGCGTACGGCGGTGGCGCTGTCCACCGGCGGGCTGGCCGCGGCCGGGCTCGCGGTCAGGAGCAGCCTGCCCTCGGTCGCCATCGCGGCCTTCGCGATGGCCGCGTTCTGCGGCGGCGTCCTGCTCATCAGGACGAGGCTGCGGTTCCGTCGGGTCCAGGCGGCGCTGCACGGCGGCCGGCCGCTGGGCGCCGGGCTCGACGTGGTTTTCGCCTGGCTCGGCACGCTGAGCGTGGTGGCAGGTGCTTTCACCTTTGTGTTCACCGTTCGGTGAGGCCGGTTGCGGGAATTCGAGAGGGAGGCGGACACTCGGAATCAGGGGGTGACCTCATTGGAGGAAGAGCACCGGCAAGTGCCTTTCGAGTGCCAGAGCTGCTGGCATGTCTGGCAGGAAGAGTACGTCGTCAGGCACATCGAAGATGATCACGGCAACGCGGGCGAGGTCTGGCTGCGTGCCGACCTGCCCATCCCGCCGCCCTCGCCGGGCGCCATCTGCCCGCGGTGCGGCTGCCAGAAGGCGACCACGTTCCCGGACGGCTACCTGTCACGCCATCCCGAGCTGATCCCACCGGCCGAGCCCGTCGTTCCCGACGCGACGCCGTTGCTCAGCCCGGTGCCCAGACCGTTCTACTGACTCCTAACCTGACAGCGGGTGAGCATTTCGTGGCTCCCGGTGGCAGAAAGCCCGTCTTGTACGGAGAACGTGGCCGGACGGACACTCGGATCGACACGGCGATCAACGGCCGGGGGTGGTTCTGGTGCCCGACGGGTTCGAGACCTGTGAGACGTGGCCCTTCGAATGCCTTCGCTGCCTGCACGTCTGGGTAGAGGAGTACGTCGTCAGACACCTCTCAGACGTCTACGGCAACGAGGTGGACATCTGGCTCAGCTCGGGGGTTCCCGTGCCGCCGCCCTGGACGGACCTCTGCTGTCCGGACTGCGGGGCGTACCACGTGACCTGGTTCCCCTCCGGGTATCTCACCCGCCATCCCGAGCTGATGCCCCAGCGTGAGTCCGAGCCGGAGCCGGCGCCGGTCATGGCGCCGGTACCGGCCACGGGCAGGGCGCCCGCCGCGAAGCGGGCGCATCTGCCCGGCCGGCTGCTCGTCGCGCTGGGCGTGCCGCTGGCCCTGTTCGTCGGGTACGAGCTGTACGCCAACATCGTGGCCCTGGCCCGCCCCCGGCACTAGCCGGGCACTAGCTGAGGCTCTCCAGCCACGCCCGGTGCAGCCCGGCGAAGCGGCCGGAGGCGGCGATGAGCTGGTCCGGCGGCCCGTCCTCGACGATGCGGCCGCGCTCCATCACCAGCACCCGGTCGGCGATCTCCACGGTCGACAGCCGGTGCGCGATGATCAGCGCGGTCCGCTCGGCCAGGATCGTCCGCAGCGCGCGCTGCACCAGCCGCTCGCTCGGCACGTCGAGGCTGGAGGTGGCCTCGTCGAGGATCAGCACCGCCGGGTCGGCCAGGAACGCCCGCGCGAACGCGACGAGCTGCCGCTGCCCGGCCGACATGCGCCCGCCGCGCTTGCCCACCTCGGTCGCGTAGCCGTCGGGCAGGCCGGAGATGAACTCGTGGGCGCCGATGGCCTTGGCGGCCTCGCGTACCTGGCGGTCGGTGGCGCCCGGGCGGCCGAACCTGATGTTGTCGGCGACCGTACCGCTGAACAGGAAGTTCTCCTGGGTCACCATGACCACGGCCTGGCGCAGCGTGGGCTCGTCGAGCGCGCGCAGGTCGACGCCGTCGAGCAGCACGCGGCCCTCGGTCGGGTCGTAGAAGCGGGAGATCAGCTTGGCCAGCGTGGTCTTGCCCGCGCCCGTCGCGCCGACCAGCGCCACGCTCTGACCGCCCGGGATCGTCAGGTCGAGCCGGGGCAGGATCGGCATCTCCTTGACGTAGGCGAACTCGACCCGTTCGAAGCGCACCTTCCCCCGCGCGGTGCCGGACGGCAGCGCCGCCGGTTCGCGCGGCTCGGGCACGGCGGGCTCCTCCTCCAGCACGCCCGACAGCTTCTCCAGGGCCGCGCCGGCCGACTGCAGCGTGTTGTAGAACTGGCTGACCTCCTGCATCGGCTCGTAGAACTGGCGCAGGTAGAGCAGGAACGCGGTCAGCACACCGACCTTGACCTCCCCCTGGAGCGCCAGCCAGCCGCCGTAGAGCAGCACGCCGCCGATCGTCAGGTTGCCGATCAGCTTGATGCCGGTCATGAACGTCGCGCCGAGCTGCATGCTGCGCGCGTTCGCCCCCCGGTAGTCGTCGTTGAGCTGCTCGAAGATCTCCTGGTTGCGCGGCTCCCTGCGGAAGGCCTGCACGGCGCGGATGCCGGTCATCGACTCCACGAAGTGGACGATCACCAGCGCCACGGTCTCCCGTGTACGCCGGTAGACGATGGCCGACTGCTGCCTGAACCACTTCGTGAACAGCACCAGGAACGGCAGCGGGATCAGCGCCACCAGGCCCAGGTGCACGTCCAGCACCAGCAGCAGCACCGCCGTGCCGACCATGGTCAGCACGGCCTTGACCAGCGCGTCGAACCCCGACTGGAGCAGCTCGGCGATGGCCTCGATGTCGGAGGTCAGCCGCGAGATCACGCGTCCGGAGGTGTAGTTCTCGTGGAAGCTCAGCGACAGCCGCTGGAAGTGGTCGAACACCCTGCGGCGCAGCTCCAGCAGGATGCCCTGGCCGATCGTGCCCGACAGCCGCAGGAACGCCTGCCGGGTGAGCGCCTGGGTGATCGCCGCGCCCAGGATCACCCCGACCACGGTCAGCAGGACGCTCGGGCCGGACCCGCCGGTGATCGGCGGGATGCCCTCGTCGATGCCCACCGAGACCAGGAACGGGATCGACAGGCCGGCCGCGTTCGACACCACGATGATCGCGACCAGCAGCGCGATCTTCTTCCTGGACGGCTTGAGCAGGTCGCCCAGCAGCCGCCGCGAGCGCGCCCGCAGCAGCACGGACACCTTCTCCGGCAGCTCGTCCTGGTCCTCGGAGGCGACGCCGCGCCAGGAACGGGCGTCCTGCCCGGTCTCCGGGGCCGTGGCGGTCATCGCAGCGCTCCTTCCGAGGCGCCGTCGAAGTCGGCGTCCTGGGCCAGCAGCTCCCGGTATTCGGGCACCCGCGCCAGCAGTTCCTGGTGCTGCCCGACGTGGGTGATCGTGCCGCCGCGCAGCAGCGCGACCTTGTCGGCCAGCAGCACGGTGGAGGCCCGGTGGGCGACCACGATGCCGGTCGCCTCGCGCAGCACGTGGCGCAGCGCCTCCTCCACCAGGGCCTCGGTCTCGACGTCGAGCGCGGACAGCGTGTCGTCGAGCACGAGGATGCGCGGCTTGCTCAGCACCGCCCTGGCCAGGGCCAGGCGCTGGCGCTGGCCACCGGACAGGGACAACCCCTGCTCGCCGATGCGGGTGTCGAGGCCCCACGGCAGGTCGTAGACGAACATGGCCTGCGCGGTCCGGATGGCCTCGGCCAGCTCTTCCTCGGTGGCGTCGAGGCGGCCGAGCGTGAGGTTCTCGCGCACGCTCATGGAGAACAGCGTGGGCTCCTCGAAGGCGGTGGCCACCACCGAGCGCAGCACCTTCAGGTCGAGCTCGCGCACGTCGTGCCCGTCGATCGTGACCCGGCCCGAGGTGGGGTCGATCAGGCGGGGCACCAGCGCGGTCAGGGTGGTCTTGCCCGCCCCGGTCGCGCCCACGACGGCCACGGTCTCGCCCGGCCTGACCTCCAGCCAGAGGTCGTGCAGCACGGGCTCCTCGGAGTCGGCGAAGCGGAAGCCGACGCCCTCGAAGCGCAGGTGCCCGCGCGGCTCGTCGATGGTCCGGGTGCCGCCCTCGATGGCCGGGGCTGTGTCCATGACCTCCATCAGGCGGTCGGCGGAGGTCATCGCCTCCTGGGCCATGGCCAGGATGTAGCCGAGGCTCGCGATCGGCCAGACTAGCTGGAGCATCAGCGTGGTGAACGCGACCAGCGCGCCCAGGGTGAGCCCGCCCGAGCCGACCGCCAGCGCGCCCAGCAGCAGCACGAAGGCCAGCGTGATGTTGGGGATGATCTCCAGGAACGCGAAGAACTTGGCCGAATGGCGCACCTTGTCCATCGACGAGCCGTAGACCTTGAGCGCGGCGTCGTCGTAGCGGTCGTAGACGTGGTGGCGGCGGCCGAACGCCTTGATCGTACGGATGCCGATCGCGGACTCCTCGACGAGCGTGGCGAGGTCGCCCTGCTCGTCCTGGACCCGGCGGGAGATCTTGATGTAGCGCTTCTCGAAGCGCAGCGAGGTCCACACGATCGGTACGGCCGAGGCCAGCACCAGCAGCCCGAGCGGCCAGTACTTGTTCAGCAGCAGCACGGTGACCGTGATGAGCTGAAGGATGTTCATGACCAGGAAGAGCATGCCGAAGCCGAGGAAGCGGCGGATCGTCGACAGGTCGGTCGTGGCCCGTGATAAGAGCTGACCCGACTGCCAGTCGCCGTGAAAGCCCATCGGCAGGCGCTGCAGGTGCTCGTAGAGGTCGTCGCGGATGGCGGTCTCCAGGCCGAGCACCGGTTTGACCTGGAGCCAGCGCCTGAAGAAGATCAGCAGAGCCTCGACCACGCCGACGCCGATCGCGAGCAGCCCGAGCGGGAGCAGCGCGCCGGAGTCGCCGTGGGCGACGGGGCCGTCGATGACCCTCTCGCTGATGAGGGGGAGCGCGATGCCGACGGCGATGCCGACGATCGCGGCCAGCCAGATGAAGGTCAGTCTGACGACGTATGGGCGGAGGTAGGACTTCATCCGCCACAGGGAGTTGGAGGAGAGCAGGGGACGGCGAGATTTGTGCGTATCGGGAGGCATCCCTCCTAGGCTAATACGGGGCATCAACCGATTTTCTGTGGCCTGATGGTGGGTTTCCTGTACGTGACGTGCGGAAACATGAAAGATCGTGTAGTTCCGGTGGCACGTAACCCTTGTTGTGATGTGTTCGGGAATGTTCTTTATGCCGGCCCGGACGGCCCGTGAGAGGAGACCCATGATCGAGCCATCGGAGCTGCCGCACCTGCGGCGCTGCGTCGAACTCGCCCGGCTGGCCCTGGAGTCAGGCGACCAGCCGTTCGGGTCGGTGCTGGTCTCCGGCGACGGCGCCGTGCTGGCCGAAGACCACAACCGGGTGGCCTCGGGAGACGCCACGCGGCATCCGGAGTTCGAGCTCGCCCGCTGGTCGGCCGGGCACATGACGCCCGAGGAGCGCTCCGCCGCCACCGTCTACACCTCCGGCGAGCACTGCCCGATGTGCGCCGCCGCGCACGCGTGGGTGGGGCTGGGCCGCATCGTGTACGTCGCCTCCTCGGCCCAGCTCGCCGCCTGGCTGGCCGAGCTGGGTGTGCCCGCGCCGCCCGTGCGTACGCTGCCGGTCAACGACGTCGCGCCCGGCGTGACCGTCGAGGGCCCGGTGCCCGAGCTGGCCGAGGAGGTGCGCGAGCTGCACCGCCGCTTCCACGGCTGACCCCGACACCCGTTTGACCTGCGGTTTGTACGATGCATGGCAGAGTCGGACCATGGTGCACTACCGCTCCATAAGGGCACGGATGACGATCGCGACGGTGGTGTCGTTCGGCGTCGTGCTCCTGGCCGGAGTGGGACTGATCACGATGACGTACCCGGCGCGGGCGCGGGCCGACCTCATGGACCAGGCGGCCAGCGCCAGCCGGCACGTCGCGACCATGGTCGACAGACAGCGGCTCACCGGCCCGATCCCGCCGCAGGACAACGTCCATTTCATGCAGGTCGTGGACGCGCGGGGCGACGTCGTCGCCGCCAGCTCCACCCTGGCCGGCCGGCCGCCGCTGACCCGGGCCTGGCCCACCGGCGGCGACTCACGGGTCGAGGACCGGGTGTGCCGGCCCGACGGGTGCCTGATCGTCGTGGGCACCCGCAACGCCTCCACCCCGTACGGCCCGATCGTCGCCTACGGCGCCGTGCGCGAGACGTTCCTGATGCGCTCGCCCTTCCTGCCCGCGCTCCTGTTCGGCTCCTCCGCCGCCCTCCTGGCGCTCATGGCCTGGGGCGCCTGGTACGGTGTCGGCCGCGTGCTGGCCCCCGTCGAGCGGATCAGGCGGGGCCTCGAACAGATCAGCGCCGTCGACCTCGGCCGCCGCATCGAGGTGCCCGCCACCAGGGACGAGGTCTCCGAGCTGGCCGCCACCGTCAACGACACCCTCGACCGCCTGGAGAACGCCGTCGACCGGCACCGGCGGTTCGTCTCCGACGCCTCACACGAGCTGCGCACCCCCATCGCGGCCCTGACGGTGCGGCTGGAGGCGGGCCTCGAGGAGCGCACCGAGGCGGACTGGCGGGCGGCGCTGGACGACGCGTACCGGCTGTCCGACATCGTGCAGGATCTGCTGCTGATGGCCCGCCTGGACGCCGGCCCCGAGGTCGCGCACGAGCGCGTCAACCTGGGCCGGCTCGTCGAGGCCGAGATCGCGCGGCGGCCCTGCCGGCTGCCGGTGACGACGGAGGTCCAGTCCGGCGTGTACGTGCGGGGCAACCGCCTGCGCCTGGCCCGCCTGTTCACGAACCTGCTGTCCAACGCCGACCGGTACGGGGACTCGCGGGTGCTGGTACGGGTGCTGAGGTCGGGGGAGTGGGCCCTGCTGGACGTGGTGGACGACGGGCCGGGGATCCCCGCGGAGCTGCGGGAGCGGGTGTTCGAGCGCTTCACCCGGCTGGACCGTACGCGGTCGCGCGACACCGGGGGCAGCGGCCTGGGGCTCCCGATCGCCAGGGACATCGCCCGCGCGCACGGAGGGGAGATCAAAATCGTGGAAGGCCCGGACACGAGGGTCTCCCTGCGGATTCCGCTGGCCGATCAGGCGGAGCGGCGGGAGGGCACCCGGTGAGCGGCTCCGGATGCCCTCCTGCGCCGGCTAGTACCAGTTGTGCGATCTCCAATGGCCCCAGGCGCCGCACGGCCTGCCGTATCTCCCCTTGATGTAGGCCAGGCCCCAGCGGATCTGCGTCTCGGGGTTCGACTTCCAGTCGCTGCCCGCGCCGCGCATCTTGCCGGCGGGCAGGGCCTGCGGGATTCCGTACGCGCCGGACGAGTGGTTGAGCGCCCGGTGGTTCCAGTTGCTCTCCCGGGTCCACAGGTTGTCCAGGCAGCGGAACTCCTGGTAGTTCCACGCCCGCTGGACGACATGGCCCAGGGCGATCTTCTTGTTCCTGCCGGCGGGTCGCACGGCCGCCATCTTCGGCTGCGCCGACGTGGTCCAGATCCGGGTCTTGATCGGTGGCCCGGATTCGGCCAGAGCCGGTGCGGTCGTCCCCAGCGCGGTGAACGCGGTGACGGAGATGAGTGTGCCGCTGATCGCGCGTTTGCTGTCCAAATCGATCCTTGCGCTCAGGTCGCGTGCGGACGGGCGCCAAGAGCAGGCGCCCTGCCGGTCCGCGTCCGTGGCTCGGACGTGGAGGGTCCGCGCGGCCCTCCGGGATTTCTGCGTCCGCCCGATCCAACTGGGTGGCCCGGAGGGCACCACGACGTGTCCTCAAGCACGATTCCTAGTACGCGCCGTCACCGCGGGACGCACATCAGGACACGCGCAGGACAGGTGTTTGTGTGATCGTTGCGGATAAAAGGGCCGCTCGCTGGAGCGGGTTTGCCCGGTCCGCCGGCCATATGGTGGACCCTTGCCGAGAAATGCGGACAAGCCTGGGGTTTGGCCGGGCGCCAACCGTGGGAGTGGGGGCTCGCGAGGCGCGACACGGCGACGTCCGGCCAGGTCGCGGGGGTGTGGCCGGTGGCCCGGTTCCGGCCCAGTCCCGCTTCTGTAGGGTCGGGTCATGAGCCTCTCCGAGATCCCGCTCCGCACGCTCGCCGACGCGCCCACCTCGCTCGCCGAGCTGACCGGCGGCAAGCCCGCCCTCGTCGTCAACGTGGCCTCCCGCTGCGGCCTCACGCCGCAGTACACCGGCCTCGTCAAGCTCCAGGAGCAGTACGGCCCCCGCGGCTTCACCGTCATCGGCATGCCCTGCAACCAGTTCGCCGGCCAGGAGCCGGGCACGGCCGAGGAGATCGAGCAGTTCTGCGCCACCACGTACGGCGTGGACTTCCCCCTGCTGGAGAAGGCCGACGTCAACGGCCCCGACCGGCATCCCCTGTACGCCGAGCTGACCCAGGCCGCCGACGGGCAGGGCGAGGCCGGCGACGTGCAGTGGAACTTCGAGAAGTTCCTGCTCGACGGCGAGGGCCGGGTCGTGGCCCGCTTCCGGCCGCGGACCGAGCCGCAGGACACGGCCGTCACCGCGGCGATCGAGCGGCTTCTCTAGCAGCCGGGCCCGCCTCCCGCGCGGTGGCTCGGGCGGCGACCTGATCGATAGATACGAAGAGTAGTGGGACGAACGCGTGATGTGTCCGTGTCGCTGGGTATCGACCAGGTTGTCGACTGATGTCCCATGGAGCGCGTGATGACGATCAATCCATACGCGGGATCGCCCTTCAGCTATGTCGCCGAGCCCGCCGCGGCTCCGTACTCGATCGTCGAGCTGATGCCCGGCGTGCGCAACCTGTGCGAGTACGTACGGCTGGCTCCGGGCGAGCGGGTGCTGCTGATGATGGAGCACACCATCGATCCGGTCGTCGTGCAGGCCATCGCGGCGGCGGCGGCCCTGCGCGACGCGGACGTGCGCATCCTGTCGGTGCCCCCGTTCAGCGCCGGAGGATGGGATCGGCAGGCGTCCCTGGAGATCGAGACGGCGGCCTTCCACGAGGCCGACGTCGTGATCAGCGGCACCTGGTGGGGCGAGGTGCACACGGCGCCGCTGTTCTTCGACCAGATCAAGTCACGTTCCTCCCGCTTCCTGTCCCTGCACATGACCGCGACCGCCGGGGCGCTGCTGACCGGCGGCCGGCTGCCCGCCGAGGTGTTCTACGCGCTGTTGCGGCGGGCCCTGCGGCAGCTCTCGGCGGCGGGGTCGATCAGGGTGACGTCCGCGCGGGGGACCGACGTCACCTTCTCCGGCCTGGCCTTCGACCCCGACCCGGGGGCGTTGCGGTCCGGCGACTGGCGGCCCTTCCCGTACGGAGGGGCGAACTTCTGGCCGACCGAGACCGAGGGCGTGCTCGTCGTCGAGGACTGCACGGTGACCGGCGTGCCGGAGGAGCCCCTGCGCATCACGCTCGAAGGCAACCTGGTACGCAAGATCGAGGGCGGGGCCGCGGCCGCCCAACTGCGCCGCTACGCCCCCGGCGGCCTCTACATGCGCCACGGCCTGTTCGGGCTGAACCCGAAGGTACGCCTCGCGGGCGGCACGCAGTTCGAGCGCGAGAAGCACGCGGGGGCCTTCTACTGCGGCCTCGACGGACTGACCGACGGCGTGCCGGTCACGTCAGGGCCCGGCTTCGCGCACTGCGACTGCCAGGTGGACCGGCCGACGGTGGAGGTGGACGGCGAGCTGTTCGTCGAGCACGGACGGCTGCTGATGCTGGACGAGCCGGAGATCAGGGAGGTCGCGGCCCAGTTCGGCCCGCCGGACGTGGTCCTCGACGACAACCCGGTGATGATCCTCCCGCGCCGCTACACCGGGGCCGGGTAGCCGGTCGTCCTCGCGGGCCCGATCAAGGGGGCCCGATCAAGAGGGCGCGGTCAAAGGGGGCGCGGTCAGCGGTGTGGGCCGCAGCTGCCGCGGATGATCAGCTCCGTGGGCAGGACCACCGAACGGGGCTTGCGGGCGCCCGAGCGCAGCACCAGTTCGGCCGCCCGGTAGCCCATGTCGCGGCCGGGCTGGGCGATCACCGTGAGCGGCGGGGAGCACAGCTCGGCCCACGGCACGTCGTCGTACATCACGAGCGAGACGTCTCTGGGCACCCGCAGGTCCAGCTCTCTGGCCGCCAGCACCGCCGCCTCGCCGAGCACGTTGCCCCCGGCCACCACCGCCGACAGGTCGGGACGGCTCTGGAACAGGCCCGAGGCGGCGGCGTAGGCCGAGTCGCGGCTGCCGGTGCCGAACACGACCAGCTCCTCGTCCACCGGCGCCCCCACCGCCTCGCCGAACGCGGCGGCCCGCCGGTCGTGGCCGGGGCCGCCGAGGAAGGCGATGCGCTTGTGGCCCAGCCCGCGCAGGTAGCGGACCGCCGTACGGATGCCCGCCCGGTCGTCGGCCACCACGGACGGTGCGTCCAGCGGCCGCGAGCGCGGCGCGGCGGACAGGCCGTCGAGGAGCATGAGGTCGTGCACCGAGCGCACGGCCGGGTCGTCGCCGGAGGAGGGCCCAGAGGAGGGCCCAGAAAAGGGCCCAGAGTAGGACACGGGGGAAGGCGGGGCGGGCAGGTGGTCGGCGAAGACCACCGTCATGCCCGCGCGGATCGCCGGGGCCCAGGTCTCCTCGTCGCCGGAAGGGACGGCGATGAGCCGGTCGACGCTCTGCTCCAGGAGCATGCCGATCAGCTCGGCCTCCTGCTCGGGGTCGCCGCCCGTGGACCCGAGCAGGACCGGCTCGCCGGCCGAGCGGGCGCAGGCGAGCACACCCTCGGCGAGCTGCGCGTAGAAGGTGTCGGTCAGGTCGGGGACGAGCAGGCCCATGCCGCCGGTGCGGCGCTGGCGCAGGTTGCGCCCCAGCGCGCTGGGGCGGTAGTCGAGCTGCGCGGCCACGGCCAGGACGCGCTCTCTGGTGTGCGGGCTGGCCGAGCCGCCCGAGAGCACCCTGGACACGGTCGCGACGCCCACGCCGGCCGCCTCGGCCACATCCTTGATGGTCGCCCGCTTGTCCATGGAAACGATTCCATCATGGTTTCCGCGGATCCGGAAGACGCCAGGAACGACAAGGGCTGGTCACACGGTAACCCTTGACACGGATGTCCGTTTCGGGTGAGATGCTTGAAAACGTATCCACGTGAGTGGGGACTCGGTACCAACGTCCGGGCCACAGCCCTGGAGCGCGAAGGAATCCCATGGCATCCATCGTTCTGACGAACGTCGACAAGGTCTACGCCGGTGGCGTGAAGGCCGTGAACGGGCTCAACCTTGAGATCAAGGACGGCGAGTTCATGGTGCTGGTCGGCCCGTCCGGTTGCGGTAAGTCGACCGCGCTCCGGATGATCGCCGGCCTGGAGGACATCAGCGGGGGCGAGATCTCGATCGGCGACAAGGTCGTCAACCACCTCCCGCCCAAAGACCGCGACATCGCGATGGTCTTCCAGAACTACGCGCTCTACCCGCACATGACGGTCGAGGAGAACCTCGCGTTCGGCCTCAAGCTCCGCAAGATGCCCAAGCCGGAGATCCAGAAGCGGGTCCACGACGCCGCCAAGATGCTCGGCCTGGAGACCTACCTCAAGCGCAAGCCGGCCGCGCTCTCCGGTGGTCAGCGCCAGCGCGTCGCCATGGGCCGCGCGATCGTCCGTGAGCCGCAGGCGTTCCTGATGGACGAGCCGCTGTCCAACCTCGACGCCAAGCTCCGCGTCTCCATGCGCGCCTCGCTCAACCAGATGCACGAGCGCCTCGGCGTCACCACCGTGTACGTCACCCACGACCAGGTCGAGGCCATGACCCTCGGCGACCGCGTCTGCGTGCTCCGCGACGGTCTCCTCCAGCAGGTGGACACCCCGCAGAACCTGTTCGACAAGCCGGTCAACCTGTTCGTGGCGGGCTTCATGGGCTCGCCCTCGATGAACTTCGTCACCGCCGAGATGGTCCGCGGCGACGGCGGCGCGGCCGTGGCCTTCGCCGACATCAAGCTGCCGATCCCCGAGTCGGCCTTCGCCGACAAGCCCGGCCTCGACCAGTACATCGGCAAGAAGATCATCCTCGGCATCCGCCCCTCCGACTTCGAGGACGCCGCCTCGGCCGGCAACCACGCCAACAGCTGGGCCACCCTGCCGGTCAAGGCGGAGGTCACCGAGGAGCTGGGCTCCGAGATCAACGTGCTGTTCCTGATCGACGCCCCGCCGGTGGAGCACAAGGACACCGTCGCCGCCGCCGACACGGGCGACGACGAGGAGGCGCAGCTCCCGCTGTCGGGCGACAAGTCCCTGTGGACCGCGCGCGTCAACGCCCGCAGCCACGTGCGTCCCGGCCAGCACATCGACCTGGTCCTCGACACGCACAACCTGCACTTCTTCGACCCGACCTCGGGCCTGTCGATCGGCCACGAGGCCAACCGCTGAACCGCTGACCTCCGTTCCCGGCCGTGGGCGACGCCCACGGCCGTCCCGGGCCCCCACCGCGACCCCCTCCCGCGGCGGGGGCCCATCCTCCTCCACGGCGCCGCCTGGCGGAGGTGCGGCACGGTCTCATGCGCGGTCTCAGCGGCCGATGCGCTCGGACACCATCGCCTGCAACCCGCGCGGCACGAGCCGGCCCACCGCCACAATGATCTTGTAGCGCAGGTCGGGGACCGACACCCGCTTGCCCAGCGCCAGGTCGCGCATCGCCGCGCGCACCACGGCGTCGGCCTTCAGCCACAGGAACCCGGGGATGCCCGAGGTGTCCATCGAGGCCCGCTGGTGGAACTCGGTGCGCACGAAACCGGGGCACAGCGCCATGATCTTGATGCGCGGGTTGCCCACCTCGTGCGCGGCGGACTCGCTGAAGTTCACCACCCACGCCTTGGACGCGCTGTAGGTGCCGCGCGTGAAGAACGCCGCCACCGACGCCACGTTGACGATCGCCCCCCGGTCGCGCTCGCGCATGCCGGGCAGCGCCGCCAGCGTCAGCCGCAGCACGGCCTCGCAGTGCACCTTGAGCATCCGGGTCTCGCGCTCCACCGGCACGTCGGGGAAGTGGCCCGCGTTGCCGAAACCGGCGTTGTTGACCAGCAGGTCGACGCCGTCGCGGATGCGCGACTCGACCCGGGCCAGGCCCTCCTCGGTGGCCAGGTCGGCGGGCAGCACCTCGACGTTTCCGCCGTACCTGAGTTTGAGCTGGTCGGCGACCCGGGCGAGGCGGGCTTCGTCGCGCGCCACCAGGACGAGCGAGTACGCGTCGGCGGCCAGGCGCCGGGCGAAGGCGGCGCCGATGCCGGCGGTCGCGCCAGTGATCAATGCGGTAGGCATGCCTGAACCCTAACGTCCATGGCAGGATGAGCGTCGTGCGCCTCGTCGTGGCCGTGTTACTCCTCGCGTCCCTGCTCGCCTGCGCCTCCGACCCACCGGCCGCCCGGCCTGCCCCAACGGGCGGATCCGCCGCGCCGTCAACCGCCGGGGCGCCCACGGACTCCCAGCAGCCCGGGAAGCTGCGCTTCACGGAGATCGCCGAGCTGGAGCAGCCGGTGGCGATGGCCGTGCGCAAGGGCGACGACCGGCTCTACGTCGCCGAGCAGACCGGCCGCCTGCGCACCTCCGACGGCGCGACGGTGATCGACCTGTCGCGCGAGGTGAGCACGGGCAACGAGCAGGGGCTGCTCGGCGTGGCCTTCCACCCCACCGGCCGCTGGGTCTACCTCGACTGGACCGACGCCCAGGGCGACACCCACGTCACCGAGTGGGCCTACGACGGCACCCGCGCCACCGCCCGGCGCGACGTGCTCGTCCAGGACCAGCCGTACGCCAACCACAACGGCGGGCAGCTCGCCTTCGGCCCCGACGGTCACCTCTACATCGGCCTCGGCGACGGTGGCAGTGCGGGCGACCCCGAGGGCAACGGCCAGGACCTCGGCACGCTGCTGGGCAAGATCCTGCGCATCGACCCGCGCGGCGACCCGTACGAGGTCCCCGAGGACAACCCGTTCACCGGCCGGGCGGGGGTGCGTCCCGAGATCTGGGCCTACGGCCTGCGCAACCCGTGGCGGTTCACCTTCGACCGCGCCACCGGCGACCTGTGGATCGGCGACGTCGGCCAGAACGCCTGGGAGGAGGTCGACCACCAGCCCGCCGACTCGGAGGGCGGCGAGAACTACGGCTGGAACGTGCGCGAGGGCAACAGCCCTTACCGCGACGGCGGTGGTGACGACCTGGTCGACCCGGTGATCGTCTATCCGCTGAACGAGGGCGGCAACTGCTCGGTCATCGCCGGGCACGTCTACCGCGGCCAGAAGATCCCCTGGTTGCGCGGCCGGTTCCTGTACGGCGACTTCTGCGCCGGCTGGGTCAGGGCCGCGCCCGTGGCCGACCTCGACGACGCGGCCGAGGTCGGCGAGGTCGATCAGCTCTCCTCCTTCGGCGAGGGCCCCGACGGCGAGCTGTACGCGCTCAGCCTGCAGGGTCTGCTGTATCGGATCGAGCCTGCCTGACCCGTTCGATCAGATCCTCCACCTGGCCGTTCAGCTTCGCGCCCCGGGCCCAGCCCGCGTAGTGGGTCAGGAAGACCACCACTTCGCGCAACTCGGCCTCGCTCAGCTCGCCAGCGCGCAGGGCCACGTCGAGCTGGACGTCCGTCATCTCGTGCAGTCCCTGGCCGACGAGCAGCCCGAGAAGGAGCAGGCGGCGCTCCCTGATCGACAGGACCGACCGCGACCAGACGTCGGCGAACTGGCGCTCGGCCGTGATGCCGAACGAGTCCATGGTCTCCATTGCGGGTTCTGTCATTGTTCGCTCCGGGTGTCGAAAGGGATCCTCATATCTTTCGCTACTTCCTGGGATGAACCAATGGGGGTTGCATGAACGTTGTAGCGGGGCGTCCCCGGCCCGGATTCCAGCCACTTGTTGATCTGTAACAAGTAAAGCCAAGGTACGGCCAAGATTTGGTCAAGATTTTTCACCGCTCATCCGGCTCATTCCACCTGAAAGCGGGCACAACAACTCCGTTGGTCCGTGAAGCGGAGGTAAGCCCGTGGTGAGCCTGGTGAGAACGGCACGGGTGTTGACCGCGCTCATCGTCGCAGCCCTGGCGCTGTCCGCGTGCGGGCAGCCGGAGTTCACCTACGTACGGGACAGGGGCGGCACGACGTACTTCAAGGTGCCCGCCACGTTCACGCAGCTCGACGCGTACCCGATCGAGTTGTACCTGTCCGGTGACCACCCCAACTCGCAGGCGGCGCTCCTGCGCGCCCAGCGGGTGTGGTCGACGGCCTTCGACCGGTCGGCGGACCCGTCGGTCGAGCACCTGCTCGGCTCGGCGGAGCCGTTCGTCTACGCCACCGTGCACCAGCTCACCGCGGAACAGCGCGACACGGTCTCGCTGAACGGGCTGCGCGACTTCGTCCTCCCGGTGACGGAGCAGGTGCGCCTGCGATACGTACGGCAGGCCCTGGAGGCGAACCAGCTTCCGCTGTTCAACCGCTTCGAACCCCTCAGCGACGAGGTGCTGACCCTGGACGGCGGCGCGCGGGGCGTGCACGTCCGCTTCAACTACCAGATCGGCGCCGAGGTGCAGACGTTCGACCACACCGCGATCCTCGACGAGAGGGGCGCCACGGTCTCCGTCATGCTCATCGGCTGCCGGTCGGCCTGCTTCAGGGCACGCGCCGCGGAGTTCGACCAGATCGCGAGTTCTTTCAAGCTGCTCCGGCTGCCCGGATGAGGGAGCGCCAGTGACCAGGACGATCGACCGCGAAGGGCTGCGCGCCCCCGGCAGCGGGCCCGCCGATTCCGGCACCGCGGCCAGGACGGGGATGCGGTGGTGGGATCGGAGCAGGCTCCTCGTCCTCCTCGTGCTGGCCTACCTCGTCCTGACCTGGAAGGTGATGGCCGACTTCGAGGGCATCGTCACCTTCCCCGAGGCCGCCGGGCACGCCGCGCTGGGACACCAGTGGATCTTCTGGCTGCTCGGGGCGGAGGCCGTCAGGCAGGCGCACTTCCTCGTCGGTGCGCACTGGCCGGGCTACCACCGCTTCTGGAGCCACGGGGTTTTCGGCGGGTTCGGACGTTGGACGCGCCGCCGCTTCGGCGACTGGACGCGCTTCCTTCTGGCGCGGGCGTTGAAGATCGTGTTCCTCGTCGTGCTGTCGGCCCTGGCGCTGGGGGCCCTGCTGGAGGTCAGCCCGTTCACCGCGCTGTTCCGGGCGTCGGGGCTGCTCTGGCGGGCGCCGCCGGTCATCGTGGCGGTCGTCCTCCTGCTCGCCTTCTTGATCGGTCTGTTCTGGGTCCTGTCCAGGGCGGGGGTCGAGACGTACCACCCTGACGACGTCAGGACCCGCTTCACCGACGTGTGGGGGCAGGACCACGTGGTCGAGCGCCTCCGGGAGGACATCGTCTTCCTGGAGCGGCCCGGCGAGATCGAGCGGCGCGGCGGGTACGTGCCCCGCGGCCTGCTGCTGTGGGGCCCGCCGGGCACCGGCAAGACCCTCATGGCCGAGGCCGTGGCCGGAGAGACCGGCAAACCGTACGTGTTCGCGGGGCCCGGCGCGTTCACGGGCCTCGGCTCTCTCAAGGTCAGGTCGCTGTTCAGAAGGCTGCGCAAGCTGGCGCTCCGGTACGGCGGCGTGATCGTCTTCCTCGACCAGGCCGACTCCCTCGGCAGGCGGGGACGCCCGGCCCGGCAGGGCCCGTCAGGACCTGCCGACGGCCCGGCCGGTTGCCACGGGATGAGCTACCTGTCCGAGGCCACCCGCCAGATGCTCGCGTTCCGTGGTGGGCGGCCCGGCGAGGAGGAGCCCGGCCGGCGTGACCGTCTCCTCCCTGGCGGGCTACTCGCGGACAGCGGCGACACCGGCACGCTCCAGGCGCTGCTCACGGAGTTGTCCGGGCTGAAGCGGCCGCGCGGGTCCGTCAACCGGTCCGTGCGGCGGCTGCTGGGCATGCGGCCGAAACCGCCGCCCGAATACCGCATCCTCGTCGTGATGGCCACCGACCGGCCCGACGCGCTCGACGAGGCGTTGCTGCGGCCGGGCCGCATCGACCGCATCTATCAGGTCGGCTACCCGTCCAGGGCCGGGCGGGTGCGGACATATCAGGGGTATTTCGGCAAGGTGTGGCACGAGCTCACCCCCGGGCAGATCGACAAACTGGCCACGATCACTCCCCACGCCACCGGCGCCACGATCAAGGACCTGGTCAACGAGTCGCTCATGACCGCCGTCCGGGCCGGCCGCGAGGTCGTCACCTGGTCCGACGTGCTGCGCGCCAGGCGGCTCAAGCAGCTCGGGCCGCCCGAGGCCGCCGAGTACATCGACCGCGAACGGCACGCCGTGGCCGTGCACGAGGCGTGCCACGCCGTCGTGGCGTACGCGACCCGCCGCCACCTGGAGATCGACGTCGCCACCATCGAGAAGGGCGCCGACCACCTGGGCCTGGTCGCCTCGATCAAGCCCGAGGACCGGTTCACCCGGTGGAAGTCCGAGCACGAGGCCGACATCATGGTCTCCCTGGCCTCGCTGGCCGGCGAGCGGATGTTCTTCGGCGAGGACAGCTCCTCGGGCGTCTCCGGCGACCTCTACTCCGCCACGTACCTGACGGCGCTGATGGAGTCGTCCTGGGGGATGGGCGTGGGCGTCGCCTCGCTGCCCGCGCTCCAGGAGCTGGAGATCGCGGGCGGCGGGGCCGTGCGGGGGGAGCGCGTCGAGGGCGACCTCGCGCGGCTGCTGGAGAGGGCCGGGCGGCTGCTGGAGGAGCACCGCAGGGAGGTGCTCTGCCTGGCGCACGCGCTGGAGGCGTACAGGACGCTCGACGATGACGACGTGGTGGCGGTCATCCGCCGCGAGCGCGGGCCGCTGGTCGACGGGACCGTGTACGCGTCCGAGGAGCTGTACCGGGAGCTGGAGGACTATCACCGGGACGCGGCCAGGGCGCACAGGGAGCACGGCACGATCGGTCGCGATCTGCCCAGGTATCCGGCGCCCCCGGCGCGCTCGGCACCGGTCGGGACGGCGCCGGTCGGGGCGCCACCGGGCAGGACGCTGCCGGGTGGGACGGTGCCGGTCGGGGTGGTGCCGGTCTCGTACGGCGGGCCCGGTGTGCGGACCGTGCACGCCGTGCCGCCCGGTCAGCCGCCACTGCCGCTCGCGCGGTCCGACAGGCCGGACTTCGTCCCCTGGGGGCCCGTCGCGCCGCCCTCGTCTGTGTCGCCCGTCGTGGTCGGCGCGTCCGGACCCGCCGCGTACGCCGCGCCGCCGCGACGGGACAGGACCGGGCGCCGGGGTGCGGGCCGGGTCTGGGTGGTCGTCGTCAGCCTGCTCGGGCTCGTGGCGCTGTCGATCATCGCCGCGCTGGCCGTGACGGGCACGCCGAGCGGCACCGGCTCCGGGGCGGGCGATTCGTCCGGGGTGGCCTCGCCGGGGCTGCTGTTCCTGCTGTTCGTCATGATCGTGGCGGTGATCGTGGGCGGCGGGCTGGCGTTCGTCGCGATCAAGGGCGTACGCACGGCGCAGGCCAGGGCGGAGCGGGAACGCGACCAGGCCCACGCCCGCGCCCAGCTCCTGGCCGCCGCGATGGACCCGGACACGGCCATGCGCCTGCTCGGCTACGACGGCAACGGCACCGGCCACCACACCTGACGCGCGGGCTTGGGGCTCGCCGGAGCCGGGTAGCACCTGCGACGACACGAGTTCGCGCCCGCCGGCAGTCGCCGCTCCCCACGACGGCCCGCACGACATGGAGCCATCGAGTGGACGTAACCGCCGCGGTGTGGTGGCTGACGATCCTGGCAATCGTCGGGTTGCTGCTGTTCGACTTCGTCTTCCATGTCCGCCGGGCGCACGTCCCCACCCTGCGCGAGGCGTCGCTGTGGTCGGCCCTGTACGTCGGCATCGCACTGCTGTTCGGCGTCGGCATCTGGCTGCTGGGCGGCTCGGAGTCCGGCGCCGAGTATTTCGCCGGTTACGTCACGGAGAAGGCGCTCTCGGTCGACAACCTCTTCGTGTTCCTCGTCATCATGTCGAGCTTCAAGGTGCCGCGCGCCGACCAGCAGAAGGCGCTGCTGTTCGGCATCGTCTTCTCGCTGGTCGCCCGCACCGGGTTCATCCTGGTCGGCGCGGCGCTGATCAACATGTTCGCCTGGGTGTTCTACCTGTTCGGCCTCATCCTGCTGCTCACGGCGGGCAACCTGCTCAAGCCCGAGGGCGAGGAGAGCCACTCCCCGGACAACCTCATGGTCCGCGCCGCCCGCAGGCTGCTGCGTACGAGTGACGAGTACGACGGCGACAGGCTGTTCACCGTACGGGACGGCCGCCGCGTCATGACGCCCATGCTGCTCGTCATGATCGCCATCGGCGGCACCGACATCCTGTTCGCCCTCGACTCGATCCCCGCGATCTTCGGCCTCACCCAGAACGTCTACATCGTCTTCACCGCCACCGCGTTCTCCCTGCTGGGCCTGCGCCAGCTCTACTTCCTCATCGACGGCCTGCTGAACCGCCTCATCTACCTCAGCTACGGCCTGGCCGTGATCCTCGGCTTCATCGGCGTCAAACTGATCCTGCACGCGCTGCACGAGAACAACGTCGCGTTCATCAACGAGGGCGAGCCGGTGAAGGTGGTCGAGATCAGCACCGGCCTGTCCCTGATGGTGATCATCGGTGTCCTGGTGGTGACCGTGGTGGCCTCGCTGGCCAGCCCCAAGGGCCGCGCCCAGAACACGATCTCCACCGTGCGCCGGCACGCCCAGGAGTACCTCGACGTCGAGCGAGACCCGCAGGTGCGCGAGGAGATCTTCCGCCGGCTGCGCGCCGGGGAGGAGCAACTGGGGAGGCTGCCGGGGGCGTACCGCGAGCGCGTCCGCGCCGACGACAGGCTCACGAACCTGCTGCGCCGGGCCCACGAGGAACACGAGCGCGCCACGGGCTCCTAGGCCGTCGCCGGTACGGCCATCCGGATCCCCAGGCGGGCGATCGGCTCGACCAGCTCCTCCTCCTCGTACGCGAAGTGGGAGGTGAGCACGTCGGCCAGCCGGTCCACCCTGGCCCTGACCCGGTCGATGCGCCCGGGATCGCGCAGCAGCTCCATGCACGCCTGGTCCAGCCGCCCGAGCAGCTCGGCGATCACCTCGTGCTCCTGCCGCAGTTTCTTGATCACCGGCGCCAGCGCCGGGTCGCTCTCCAGGACGGCCGGGAACAACGACTCGTCCTCGACCGTGTGGTGCACGGTCAGCAGCCGGTGGAACGTGGCGCAGAACGTGCCGAGCGTCCAGTGGTTCTGCCGCACGCTCAGCCGGTCGACCGCCGAACCCTGCGCGGTCGTGTCCGGCCGGGCCGCCGCCACCTGCTCCACCGCGTCGCGGACCTGCCGCAGCTCCTGCCGGTAGCCGTCGTGCACGTGCACCAGGTGCCGGCCCAGCCGCTGCTGCTCGGGGGTGAGCGCCGCCGGGTCCCGCCTGGCGGCGCGCGGCCGTCCGGCCTCGTCCAGGTCCCGCAGCTCGGCGATCGTGACGGGCCACGCGGCGGGCTCGGGCGCGGGCCCGCCGCGCTCACCGGCCACCGCCTCGCGCACGGCCGGGGCCACCTCTTCCGCGAACGTCCGCAGGTCCCGCTCGGCCTCCACCCCCGGCGCCAGCACGAACCCGGTCATCCCCGCCCCGAACACCAGCTCCGTGAGCTGCTCGGCCCACAACGAGGCGGGCCCGTCGAGGAAGCCGGGCCCGGGCAGCGGCGAGAACGAGCCGCCCACGTTGTACACCTTGCGGATCGAGGCCGGATCGCGCCCCGCGTCCTCGGCCGCCGCGTCCAGCAGCCTCGCCTGCGCGGTCACCGCCTCGGGCGGGCTGTGGAAGGAGGAGGTCAGCCAGCCGTCGCCCGTCCGCCCGGTCAGCTCCAGCATTCTGCGCCTGGTCGCGCCGATCCAGATGCCGATCGGGTGCGCGGGCAGCGGGCCAGGCCGCGCGCCGCCGAGCCGGTAGTGGACGCCCTCGAACACCACGGGCTCGCCCGGCGTCCACAGGGCCCGCAGCACGGTGACGGCCTCGGCCAGCGCCTCGATCGACTCGCCGGGCGAGAGCCGGGGCCCGCCCATCCCTGCGATCGCGTCCCAGAACGCGCCCGCGCCCAGCCCCAGCTCCACCCGGCCGCCGCTGAGCAGGTCGAGCGAGGCCGCGGCGCGCGCGAGCACGGCGGGCGGCCGCAGCGGCAGGTTGACCACGTCGGGGACCAGCCGGATCCGCTCGGTACGCGCCGCGACGGCCGACAGCAGCGTCCAGGTGTCCAGGAAACCGGCCTGGTACGGATGATCCTGGACCCCGACCAGGTCGAGGCCGAGCCGGTCGGCCAGCGTGACGTGGCGCAGCAGCCGCTCCCGCCCGGCGGCCTCGGGCGACAGGAACGCGCCGAACCACAGATCGTGCATGACAATCCCCCCGAATCGCCCCCCCGAACTCGATGGTCGCACGATGCCGCGAACCGCTTCCCGCTGCCCCACGTCTTAGGGGTGTGCATCGACTCGCCGCGCCCGCGCTCCTGCTCGCCCTCCTCCTGACGGCCGCCTGCTCCGACGAGGTGATCTGCACGGCGATCGGCACCCCGGTCGGCGTGTCCGTCAACGTCAAGGCGCCGCTGGCGGCGCGCGCCGAGTCCGCCGAGATGGAGGTGTGCTGGGACGGCTCGTGCGAGCGGACGCGGGCCGACCTGTACCCGTCGACCCGGCCGGGCACGCAGACCTGCTCGGGCGACTCCTGCGGGGTCTCGGCCGTGCCCACCGCTGACAAGCACGGGTTCGGCGACGTCCAAGGGCTGCCCAAGCGCCAGGTGCAGGTACGCCTGACGCTGCGGGACGCCGGATCCGAGCCGATCCTGGAGCGGACGGTGGCCGTCACCCCGAAGGGCCGCTTCCCCAACGGCCCGCGGTGCGGCGAGGGCGGCCCGAACGCCGTGCTCACGGTCGAGGCCGACGGCACGCTCCGGGAGTCGGCCGATTAACACGGCGTTCACATTCGGGCAAAACCCGGGAAACGGCCATCCGGAAGACTCGGCGTGGCTGAGAAGAACCCCGAAAGGACCGACGTGAGCTACAAGGCTGAGTACATCTGGATCGACGGCACCGAGCCCACGGCTCTGCTGCGCTCGAAGACGAAGATCCTCGCCGACGGAGCCGAGCCTCCGGTCTGGGGCTTCGACGGCTCCAGCACCAACCAGGCCGAGGGCCACTCGTCGGACCGCGTGCTCCGCCCGGTGTTCACCTGCCCCGACCCGATCCGCGGCGGCGACCACGTTCTCGTCCTGTGCGAGGTCGAGGAGATCGACGGCGAGCCGCACGCGAGCAACACCCGCGCCCTGCTGCGCCCCGTCGCCGAGCAGTACGCCGACCAGGACTCCTGGTTCGGCATCGAGCAGGAGTACACGTTCTTCAAGGGCAGCCGCCCGCTCGGCTTCCCCGAAGGCGGCTTCCCCGCGCCGCAGGGCCACTACTACTGCGGTGTCGGCGCCGAGGCCGTGTTCGGCCGCGAGATCGTCGAGCTCCACCTCGACCGCTGCCTCGCCGCCGGGCTGAAGATCTCCGGCATCAACGCCGAGGTCATGCCGGGCCAGTGGGAGTTCCAGGTCGGCCCGGCGGGCCCGACCGAGGTCGCCGACCACCTGTGGGTCGCCCGCTACCTGCTCTACCGCACCGCCGAGGAGTTCGGCGTCGAGGCCACCCTCGACGCCAAGCCCGCCCGCGGCGACTGGAACGGCGCCGGCGCGCACACCAACTTCTCCACCAAGGCCATGCGCGAGGGCTACGAGGCCATCGTCACCGCCTGCGAGGCGCTCGGCGAGGGCGACAAGCCCATGGAGCACGTCACCCAGTACGGCGCCGACATCGAGCTGCGCCTCACCGGCCACCACGAGACCGCCCCGTGGAACAAGTACAGCTACGGCGTCTCCAACCGCGGCGCCTCCGTGCGCATCCCGTGGCAGGTCGAGGTGGACAAGAAGGGCTACATCGAAGACCGCCGTCCCAATGCCAACATCGACCCGTACGTGGTCACCCGCCTGCTGGTGAACACCTGCTGCGCGGCCCTGGAGAAGGCCGGCCAGGTCTGACCCGGCACCTGATCCGCCACTGAGCGACGGGGCCCCGGCGCGGGGCCCCGTTTCTCATGCCAGCCGGAAGCCCAGGTCGGGGACGATCTCCGCGACGTCCATCTGCGCCTTCTGCAGCCTCCCGGAGTGGTCCCAGTTCATCGCCTGCCAGCGGGTGAACTGGTCGAGCACCCACACGCCGGACTGGCGGCTGCCGTTGCCCGACTTGCCGTTGCCGCCGAACGGCAGGTGCGCCTCGGCGCCCGAGGTGGAGTTGTTGACGCTGACCATGCCGGCCGAGACGCCCTCGCGGAAGCGGAAGGCGTGCTTGGGGTCGGTGGTGTAGATGGAGCTCGACAGGCCGTAGCCGGGCAGGTTGGCCAGCTCGATCGCCTCGTCCATGGTCGCGAACGTGGTCACGCCCACGATCGGGCCGAACGTCTCCTCCATGAACAGCCGGTCGCCCGGCCGCACGCCGTCGACCACGACCGGGTGGTAGTAGAGCCCCTCGCCGCCGTCGAAGCCGCCGCGCGGGTTGTCCTTCGTGATGCGGCCGGTGGGGCCGGTGACGACCCGCTGGTGGGGCTGGATCCAGGTCAGGTACTCCTCGTATCGGTCGGCGAACTTGCCGTCGAGCAGCGGCCCGGCCAGCACGTCTGTGGTGGGGTCGCCGATGCCGGCCGCGTCCACGGCCCGCGCGAACCTGTCGAGGAACGCGTCGTGGACGCTCTCGTGCACGATCACGGTGCCGAGACTGGTGCAGCGCTGACCGGCGGTGCCGAAGCCGGAGAACAGCGCGCCCTCGACCGCCAGGTCCAGGTCCGCGTCCGGCATGATCACCATCGGGTTCTTGCCGCCCAGCTCCAGGCAGGCCGACTGCAGGTGGCGGCCGGTCAGCTCACCGATCTTGCGGCCCACCTCGCTGGAGCCGGTGAAGCCCACCTTCTGCACGCTGCCCTCGCCCAGCGCCAGCTCCAGGCCGCCGAACGTCTCGGCGCCGTCCGCGAAGACGAGGTTGAGCACGCCGTCGGGCAGGCCCGCCGCCACGAACAGCCGGAACATGGCGTGCGCGGAGGCGGCGGCGTACTCGGCGGGCTTCCAGACCACGGCATTGCCGCACAGCAGGGCCGGAACGAGATACCACGACGGCACGGCCACCGGGAAGTTGCCCGCCGTGACGACCGCCGCGACGCCGACCGGGGTGCGGAAGGTGAAAAGGTTCTTGTCCGGCATCTCCGACGGGACCGTCTGGCCGTACAGCCTGCGGCCCTCGCCCAGGAAGAAGTCGCACGTGTCCACGATCTCCCTGACCTCGCCCAGCGCCTCGGCGTACGGCTTGCCGATCTCCTCGGTCACCAGCCGGGCCAGCGCCTCGGCGTTGGCCTCCACCAGCCGCCCGATGGAGGCGATCACTCGCCCGCGCACCGGGGCGGGCACCCTGGCCCACTCGCGTTGCGCCTCCTTGGCGGTGCGGCAGGCGGCGGCGAACGTGCCGGCGTCGGCCAGCCCGATCCGGGCCACGACCTCGCCGGTGCGGGCGGGGTTGACGGACTCGTACGTCGCGGTGCTCGCGGCGTCCTTGCCTCCGACGATGGAAACGATCTGACGGCTCACCGGTGCCCTCCTCATAGTTCCTCCGGACAGACAACCATCCCGCAGGAAAAAACCCAAGGTCGCGCGGTGCGACGGCGCGGATCGCCGGGCGGCCGCGGGGCCGCGCGGGACCGGGCCGTCGCACTGCGGGAATTCGTCGGGCCGGGGCGGCCGGATTTCCCTTCGCCGGGGTGTGCCGTGCCCGGGAACGCCTTTCTCGGAATGGACCTCGGCAATACAGCCGCCCCTTTGGCCCTGGTGTCAACTCCGCATCAACTCGTTTGTTGACTCGTGTGACGAATGATGAGTTCGGCGATCCTGCCCGGCAGCCCCGGCGACAGGAACGAGTGGCCCATCCCCTCAATGGTCTCCAGTCGCGCGTCCGGGATCTGGGCGGTCACCGCGGCGCCGTGCGGCAGTGGGCGCAGGGGATCCTCGGTGCCGTGCACGACCAGCGTGGGGGCCCGTACGGTGAACAGCGGGACACACCGGTCCTTGGTCATCACGCGCCCTGCCAGGTCGTGGTTGGCCGCGGCGGCGGGGTTCGCGGAACGGTCGAAGGACTCCTCGGCCAGGCGCCGGGCCGCCGCCTCGTCGAAGGGCAGCACGTCGCCGTTCAGTACCCGCCAGGTCTCCATGTTCGCCGCGATGATCTCCTCGCGGGTGGCCCGGGGTGCGGTGGCCGAGCGCGCGAGGTGCTGGATGAAGCGGGGTGCGGGCGGGGGCAGGTCGTCAGGGTTGGGGTCCCGCCCCGCCAGCGCGCGTGCCCAGGCGGGCCCGGCGTCGGCGCCCAGGGGGCCGGACATGATGACGGTCAGGGTCGCCACCCGCTCGGGGCGGTGTACGGCCAGCCACTGGGCGATCGCGCCGCCCAGTGAGGCGCCGGCCACGTGGGCGCGGGTGACGTCGTACGCGTCGAGCACGGCGAGCGCGTCACCGGCCAGGTCGGCCAGCGCGTACGGGTGCGCGGTGAAGTCGACGCAGTCGGAGCGGCCGGTGTCACGGTGGTCGAAGCGGATCACCTGCCGGTCGCTGGACACAAGGGTTCCCACGAGTTCGGCCGGCCAGCCCAGGCCGGGGGTGGAGGTGCCCATGACGAGCAGCACCACTGGGTCACCGGGGTCGCCGAACCGTTCGGTCCACAGCCGCACATTTCCGGAGCTGATGAATTTCCCGTCGATGGCGATCATGGACATCAATATATCGACTTATTTGAATTTTGCGATCAAATACTTCATTTCCAATATTTACAGCGAGCGAGCCGGAACGGACGATTCACCCATATCCCACGCGAAGCAGACTGCAAGCCGGCCGTGCAGTCAGACCGCGAAGTCAAGCCGTGAAGTCAGGCCGTGAAGTCGGCGAAGTCGAAGCCGGGCGAGACGATGCAGGTCACCAGCACCTCCTCCGCGCCCGCCGGACGCGCCGACTGCCACACCCCACCCGGCACGATCGCCTGCGGCACCTGCCCGCGCTCGACGTCGGGCCCCAGCGTGACCGTCTCGTCCCCGATCGTCAGATCGAGCGGCCCGCCCCGGTGCCACAACCACAGCTCCGCGGACCTGACCGCGTGCGGCACCGACTCCTCGCCCGGCCGCAACAGGAAGTAGATGGCGGTGGCGCTGGCCCGGGGCCCGGGGTACCCGTCGGGCGCGAACGTCACGGGCGACCGCCACGTCTCGCGAAACCAGCCACCCTCGGGATGGGGGAGCAGGTCGAGCGCCTCAGCCACGGGCGGGCGGGTGACGAAGGCGACAGGCGCGCCGGTGACGTCCCTGCGCAGGAAACGATCGCCGTCGAGGACGAGCTGCCCGTCGAGCGCGCTGGCCAACGCCGCCGCCTCGTCGGGCACCTCGACGGACGGCCCGTCAGGATAGATCGACAACTCCACAGGCAGAGTCTATGGGGACGTTCCAGGCGGACGACGCTCCACGAACCGCAGCCGCACCACCCTCGGTCACGCCCTCGGTCACGCCCTCGGTCACGCCCTCGGTCACGCCCTCGGACGTGACCGTGGCCCGCTTCCGGATGTTGCGGGAGTGGCGCGAAATGTCGGTCAGGCTGGCTAGTCTGCGGCAGGTGATCGAACGGTGGAGCCGTGATCAGGTGCTCGCCCTCGCCTCCGACGCGTCGTCCGGGAAGGCGGCGCAGGGGGTGGCGACGCCCGCGAAGTGGTCGGCGCGCGGCACGACGGGCACGGTCCTGTACGGCGAGTGCAAGGGCAGCGGCGCCGTCCCCTACCGGGCGTGCGTCGACCTGACCGAGCCCGCCTACCGGTGCAGTTGTCCGAGCCGGAAGTTCCCGTGCAAGCATGCGCTCGGGCTCCTGCTCCTCTGGTCGGCCGACGGGATCCCCGCGCGGGAAACCGCGCCGCAGTGGGTGACGGAGTGGCTCGACGGCCGGGCCGAGCGGGCCGCGAAAGCCGCCGCCCGCCTCGACGCCGCCCGTGCTGACGCCGGCACCGGCGAGATCCGCGCGGACGCCGAGACCTCCGAAGCGGTGGCGGACACCGAGACGTACGGGGCCGGGGCCGGGGCGGGTGCCGGGATGGGTGACGGGGCTCAAGGTGCCGGGTCCGGGTCCGGGCCGGGGGTGGTGGGGGCGGGGGCGGCGCGTCATGGGCGGGTGGCCGCCGGGCTGGTGGAGCTGGAGCGGTGGCTGGCCGACCAGATACGCCAAGGGCTGGTGGGGGCCGTCGAGCACGACTGGGACGGCCTGGCCAAGCGGCTCATCGACGCCCAGGCCCCCGGCGTGGCCGGGGTCGTCTCCCGGCTGTCCCGGGTGCGCGCGGGCGAGGGCTGGCCGGGGCGGCTCCTGGAGGAGTACGCGCTGATCAACCTGCTCGCCGTCGCCTACCGGCGGCGCTCCGAGCTGCCGGAGCCGCTCGCGCAGACCGTGCTGATCCGCGTCGGGTTCCCCGTCACGAGGGAAGAGGTGCTGGTCGGCCCCACGGTACGCGACCACTGGCACGTGCTGGGACGACGCGACGAGGTGCAGGACGGGCTGACGGCCCGCCGTGTCTGGCTGCGGGGACACCGCACCGGCAGGCCCGCGCTGATCCTGTCGTTCGCCGCCCAGGGCCGCCCGCTGGACGCGTCCCTGGTGACGGGCACCACGATCGACGCCGACCTCGCCTACTACCCGGGCGCCGCACCGCTGCGCGCCCTGGTGGCCGTCCGCCACGACACCCTGCCCACGGTTCACCAGGACACCTCGCCCACGGCTCACCACGACACCTCGCCCACGGTCCGCCACGACACTCTCCCCGCGGCTCCACGCGACGCCGCCCCCGCGGCCGGACATGCCGCCCTCCCCGTGGCCGGGGACGCCGCCCTCCCTGCGGCCGGGCGCGCCGGGCGCGCCGGTCCGCCGTCCGGTCCGCCGTCCGGTCCGCCGTCCGGGGGGCCGCCGGAAGAGGCGCTCGACGAGATCGCCGGGGCGCTGGCCGACGACCCGTGGACCGACTCCTGGCCGCTGGTCCTGACCGGCGTGGTGCCGGAGCGTACGGCGATCGGCGGGCTTCCGCTCCACCCGCGTTCACGCGACCCCTGGCGGCTGATCGCCGTCTCCGGAGGACGCCCGCTGACCGTGGCCGTCGAGTGGACCCCGCACGGTCTGCGCCCCCTGACCACCTGGGACGACGAAGGAACGGCGGTGATCCTTTGACCAGCCGGTGCGACGACGGGCAGCTCGGCGTTGATCTTGTGACGGGTCCGCATGGCGGTGGGTCGGTGGTTGGCCCGCCTGGCGGGGGGATCGGTGGTGGCCGGGTGAACTGTCCGTACGGCGGGGGATCGGTGGTGGTCCGGTGAGCGAGTGGGATGATCTTGTTTCGACGGCGCTGGTGGGCACCGATCGTCGGCCCCACCAGGGCGACCTGCTGCAGGCCGCCGCCGTCGAGGTGGCGCGGCGGCGGGCCGGGCGGCGGGCGGGGGAGGCGGGAGAGCAGGAGAACGCTCCCGCCGAGGAACGGCAGGCCGTGGGCAGGCGGGCGGCCGAGCGGCTCGTCCGGATCCTGGGTGGCGAGCACGAGCGGCTGCTGCCCGAATGGCTGGCTGCGGCGGCGGCCACCGGCCGCCGCGCGCCCGCCTACGTACTGCCCGAGCTGCTCGAACGCGGCCGCCGCGACCGTTCGATCAGAGGGCACCTCGGCGTGCTGGCCGGACGGCGGGGCCGTTGGCTGGCCGGGCTCAACCCCGTCTGGGGCTACCTCCTCGAAGAGCCGACCGGCCAGACGTGGGAGCTGGGCGGCGCCGCCGACCGGCGGGCCCACCTGCGCGCGCTCAGGGCGGCCGACCCCGTCCAGGCCAGGGCGCTCCTGGAGAGCACGTGGGAGCGCGAGACGCCCGACGACCGGGCCGAGTTCGTGGAGGTGCTGGCCGAAGGGCTGAGCATCGACGACGAGCCGTTCCTGGAGCGGGCGCTCGACGACCGCCGCCGCGAGGTGCGCCAGTCCGCCGCCAACCTGCTCACCCGCCTGCCCGCCGCGCGCCTGTCGCGGCGGATGGCCGAGCGGGTACGCGCCTGCGTGACGATCCGGCGCGAGGGCACCGGCCACGTCATCGCCATCGAGGCCCCCACAGCCTGCGACAAGGCCATGGAACGCGACGGCGTACGCCCGAAGCCGCCCCGCGGCACCGGTGAGCGCGCCTGGTGGCTGCAGCAGATCATCGCCCGCGCCCCCCTCGCAGTCTGGGAGCACCCGCCCGCCCGGCTGCTCGCGATGCGGATCCCCGACTGGGACACCGAGGTGAAGGCCGCCTGGGTACGCGCCGCCGTCCTGCAGAAGGACCCCGGATGGGCGCGGGCCATGTTCGGCTGGGACCCGATCGCCGATCTGCTCGACGCCCTTCCGCCCGCGGAGCAGCAGGAGTTGGCCGCCAGGTTCGTGGACGACCACGACCTCGACAGCCAGTTGATCATGGTGCTCGGCGGGGTGTCGTGCCACTGGCACGAGGGCCTGGCCACGGCCGTCCTCCGCAAGATCGTGAAGGTGAACACGACGCAGCCGTGGAACCTCGCCGAACTCGTCAAGCTGGCGGGCGAGCACATCGACCCGGCCCTGTACGAGCAGGCGGAGGACTTCTCGCCCGCCGAGCCCGTTCAGCAGGTCGCCGCCCTGCTGCGTTTCCGTGCTGACATGTACAAGGAGCTCGCCCCATGACCGTTCTGCGCCCGCACGCGGAAGACCAGTACGCCGAAGAACTCGCCGTCCTGGCGAAGGACGACGACCGTCCCAGGCCGCCGGGCTGGAAGCTGTCGCCGTGGGCCGTGACCACGTACATCCTGGGCGACGGCGACCGCATCACCCCCAAATACGTGGGCGCGCGCCGCATCGTCGAGGTGGCCGTGGCCACGTTGGCGACCGATCGCGCGCTGCTCCTGCTCGGCGTGCCGGGCACCGCGAAGACGTGGCTGTCCGAGCACCTGGCCGCCGCCGTCAGCGGCGACTCGACGCTGCTCGTCCAGGGCACCGCGGGCACCGCGGAGGAGGCCATCCGGTACGGCTGGAACTACGCCCGGCTGCTGGCCGAGGGCCCCTCGATCGAGGCGCTCACCCCGTCGCCGGTGATGCGCGCCATGGCCGAGGGACGCGTGGCCCGCGTCGAAGAGCTGACCCGCATGCCGTCCGACGTACAGGACGCGCTGATCACCGTCCTGTCGGAGAAGACGCTGCCTATCCCCGAGCTGAACCGCGAGGTGCAGGCCGAGCGCGGCTTCAACGTCATCGCCACCGCCAACGACCGCGACCGGGGCGTCAACGAGCTGTCCAGCGCGCTGCGCCGCCGCTTCAACACCGTCGTGCTGCCCGTCCCGGCCACCGCCGAGGAGGAGGTGGACATCGTCGCCCGCCGCGTCGCCCAGCTCGGCCGGTCCCTGGAGCTGCCCGCCACGACGACGGGGCAGGCCGAGATCCGGCGGGTGGTGACGGTGTTCAGGGAGCTGCGCGCGGGCGTGACCGAGGACGGGCGTACGAAGGTGAAGTCGCCCAGCGGCACCCTGTCCACGGCCGAGGCCATCTCGGTGCTGATGAACGGCATCGCGCTGGCGGCCCACTTCGGCGACGGCGTGCTGCGGCCGTCCGACGTGGCGGCCGGGATCGTGGGGGCGGTGGTGCAGGAGCCGGTGTCCGATCGGGTGGTGTGGCGCGAATACCTGGAGACCGTGGTCCGCGAGCGCGGCGACTGGCGCGACTTCTACCGCGCCTGCCGCGAGGTGTCATGAACGCCCCCCACCCGGACGACCCGGGCATTACCGCACAGGGCGGACCGGGCGTCCCTGCCCTGGGTGGGCCGGGCGTCTCTGTCCCGGGTGGGCCGGGTGTTCCTGTCCTGGGTGGGCCGGGCACTTCCGTCCCGGGTGGGCCGGGTGTCCCTGCCCCGGGCGGTCCCGGCGTCTCCGTGCGGGGCGGTCCTGGCGTCTCCTCGCAGGGCGGTCCTGGTGTTTTCGTGCTGGGCGTACGCCATCACGGGCCCGGCTCGGCGCGGGCCGTGCGGCGCGAGCTGCACCGCCTGCGCCCCGACGCGATCCTCATCGAGGGGCCGCCCGAGGCCGACGCCCTCGTCAAGTACGCGCCCGGCCTCGAACCGCCGGTCGCGCTGCTCGCGCACGTGCCCGGGGGGCAGGCGGGTGCCGCGTTCTGGCCGTTCGCCGTGTTCTCGCCGGAGTGGCAGGCGATCCAGTACGGCACGTCCGCCGGGATCCCGGTGCGCTTCTGCGACCTGCCTGCCGCCCACTCCCTGGCCCCGGGCCTCGACCCCGACCCCGACCCCCAGCCCGGATCCGACCCGCCGCCCGGCCGGCCGTCCGGCGACCCCGCCGACCTCGCCGACCCCATCGACCCCATCGGCTCCCTGGCCGCCGCGGCCGGGTACGACGATCCCGAGCGCTGGTGGGAGGACGTCGTCGAGCACCGGGGCGGCGACACGCCGTTCGAGGTGATCGCCGAGGCCATGGCCGCCGTACGCGAGGGTCACGTGCCCGGCGAGCGGGAGGCCAGGCGCGAGGCGTACATGCGCAGGACTCTGCGCGCGGTGCTCAAGCAGGGCTTCGGCCGGGTCGCGGTGATCTGCGGCGCCTGGCACGTGCCCGCGCTGACCGGCCCGCTGCCGTCCGCCGCGGCCGACAACGCCGTGCTGCGCGGCCTGCCGAAGGTGAAGGCCGAGCTGACGTGGGTGCCGTGGACGTACGGACGGCTGGCCTCGTGGAGCGGCTACGGCGCGGGCATCACCTCGCCCGGCTGGTACCACCACCTGTTCGAGACACCCGACCGGCCCGTGGAACGCTGGCTCACCGAGGCCGCGGCGGTGCTGCGCGACGAGGGGTTGCCGGTGTCGTCGGCGCACGTCATCGAGTCCGTCCGGCTGGCCGACAGCCTGGCGGCCCTGCGCGGACGGCCGCTGGCCGGGCTGGGCGAGGTCACCGAGGCGGCCAGGGCCGTGCTGTGCGAGGGCGACGACCTGGCCGTCGAGCTGATCCAGCGGCGACTGGTCGTCGGTGACCGGCTCGGCCACGTCTCCGACGGCACCCCGATGGTGCCGCTCCAGCGCGACCTGCGCGAGCAGCAGCGGCGGCTGAAGCTCAAGCCCGCGGCGCCCGACCGAGAGATCGACCTCGACCTGCGCAAGCCCCTCGACCTCGACCGCAGCCACCTGCTGCACCGGCTGAGGCTGCTCGCGGTCGACTGGGGCACGCCGGGGCAGGCGCGCGGCAAGGGGACGTTCAGGGAGACGTGGACCCTGCGGTGGCGTCCCGAGCACGACCTCGCGCTCATCGAGCACGCCGCACTGGGCACGACCGTGCGCGCCGCCGCCGCGCAGCGCGCCCATGACCTGGCGGGGGCCGCGTCGGCGACGCTGGCCGATCTGACGTCGCTGGTGGAGCGGTGCCTGCTCGCCGACCTGCCGGAGGCGCTGCCCGGGGTGCTGGCGGCCCTGTCGGCCAAGGCCGCGCTCGACACCGACGTCACGCGGCTCATGGCGGCGCTGCCCGCGATGGTGCGGGCACACCGCTACGGCGACGTACGGGGGACGTCGGCGGAGGGGCTGACGGTGATCGTCCGGTCGATGCTGGAACGGATCTGCGTCGGGCTGCCGGTCGCCGTCACCGGCGTGGCCGACGAGGCGGCGGCCGACCTGCTCAAACACGTGGACGCGGTGCACTCGGCCGTCGCGCTGCCGGCCGACGGCGCCGCCGACGGGTCGCGCGCGCGGGAGCGGTGGATGGCGACGCTGCGCGGCATCAGCGACCGGCACGACCTGCACGGGCTCATCGAGGGGCGGCTCACCAGGATCCTGCTGGACGCCGGAGAGCTGGACGACGCCGGTGACCGCATGTCCAGGGCGATGTCCCGTGGGCAGGTCCCGGCGCGGTCGGCCGCGTGGGTCGAGGGGTTCCTGGGCGGGGGCGGGCTGCTGCTGGTGCACGACTCGCGCCTGCTGGGGCTGGTGGACGGCTGGCTGACCGGGCTGCCGCCGGAGCAGTTCACCGACGTGCTGCCGCTGCTGCGCCGTACGTTCGGCGCCTTCGAGGCACCGGAGCGCCGGGCCATCGGCGAGCGGCTCCGCTCGGCCGGCGCCGGTGAGCGGGCCGGTGAGTGGGCTGGCGGGCGGGGCGATGGGCGGGGCGGGCCCGACCTGGACGAGCGGCGTGCCGCGGCGGCCGCCGCCACCGTCCGTATGATCATCGGAAGGACGGGCACATGAGCGCGGCGGATGAGCGGATGCGGCGGTGGCGGCTGGTGCTGGGCGGCGGCCCGGCCGACGGCACCGGGCACGGCCTGGAAGGCGCGGACACGCGGATGGACGCCGCGCTGGCGGCCGTCTATGACCGGGGCGGCCCCGACGGTGTGGGCCGGGAGGGCGGGCTGGGCGCCTCGGCCCCGAAAGTGGCCCGGTGGCTGGGCGACATCCGTACGTACTTCCCGTCCACCGTCGTCCAGGTCATGCAGAAGGACGCGATCGAGCGACTCGACCTCACCAGGCTCCTCCTCGAACCCGAGATGCTGGAGGCCGTGGAGCCCGACGTGCACCTGGCGGGCACCCTGCTGGCGCTCAACAAGGTCATGCCCGACCAGGCCCGCGAGTCGGCCAGGGCCCTGGTGCGCAAGGTGGTGGCGGAGCTGGAGCGCAGGCTCGCCCAGCGGACGAGGGCGGCGGTGACGGGCGCGCTCGACCGTTCGGCCAGGACCCATCGCCCCCGGCGGGTGGCCGACATCGACTGGAACCGTACGATCAGGGCGAACCTCAGAAACTACCTGCCCGAGCGGAACACCGTCGTCCCCTCCCGGCTCGTCGGCTACGCCCGCAGGCAGCGCTCGGTGCAGCGCGAGGTGGTGCTCTGCATCGACCAGAGCGGGTCGATGGCGGCGTCGGTGGTCTACGCGAGCGTGTTCGGGGCGGTGCTGGCGTCGATGCGGTCGCTGAAGACGTCGCTCGTGGTGTTCGACACGGCGGTGGTGGACCTCACCGACAAGCTGCACGACCCGGTGGAGCTGCTGTTCGGCACCCAGCTCGGCGGCGGGACCGACATCAACCGGGCCGTCGCCTACGGCCAGGGCCTCATCACCCGGCCGGCCGGTTCGATCTTCATCCTGATCAGCGACCTGTACGAGGGCGGGATCAGGCAGGAGATGCTGCGCCGGGTGGCGGCGATGACGCAGGCGGGCGTCCAGGTGATCGTGCTGCTGGCGCTGTCGGACGAGGGCGCGCCGTTCTACGACCACGAGAACGCCGCCGCGCTGGCCGCGATGGGCGTGCCCGCGTTCGCGTGCACGCCCGACGCCTTCCCCGACCTGATGGCGGCCGCGATCGAGCGGCGGGACATCGTCCGGTGGGCCGAACACCATTCCGCCCCGTGAGGGCCGGCTGCGGCCAGCGCCCCCGCACTGCCATCGTGTGCCGAAGAAGTCGGCGTCTCACCGGCTACTACCGGGCGCTGCCGCCGGACCGTTTCCCGTGCCTGAGCGAACGCGTGGACGCGCTCGTCGCCGACGACGGGGAGAGCCGCTTCCGATACGGCCTGGAGCTGCTCCTCGACGGCATCGAGGCCCGCATGCCCAAGGGTGCGGGCCCGCCTTAGGGCTAAATGCCTAGGCCCCGCGCCCGATGTGCCGACCTGGGGCTTCGCCATACGTTGCGGGGCATGACTACGACTGTTGAACAAACCGTGGCGGCCCCGGCCGGCGTGCTGTCGCCGCGCTACCGGGCGCTCAGCATCGGCCTGGTCGCGCTGGTCACGTTGCTGGCCTTCGAGGCGATGGCGGTGGCCACGGCGATGCCGGTGGTGGCGCGAGAGCTCGACGGCATGTCCCTGTACAACCTGGCCTTCAGCGCCACCCTGGCGGCCAGTGTGATCGCGACGGTGCTGGGCGGGCGGTGGAGCGACGTGCGGGGGCCGCTCCAGCCCATCGGGGTGGGTGTGGGGGCGTTCGTGGCCGGGCTGCTGCTGGCCGGGTTCGCGCCCACGATGGAGTTGTTCGTGACGGGCCGGTTCGTGCAGGGGCTGGGCACCGGGCTGACCCAGGTGGCCCTGTACGTCCTGGTGGCCAGGGTCTATCCGGGGGCGATGCATTCCAAGGTGTTCGCGTTGTTCTCGGCGGCCTGGGTGGTGCCCTCGATGGTCGGCCCGGCCATCGCCGGCTTCGTGGTGGAGAAGGCCGACTGGCGGTGGATCTTCCTGGGCGTCACGCTGATCGTCATCCCGTCGGCGCTGCTGCTGTGGCGCGGCACCGCGGGCCGGGCCATCGAGAACGGCATCGCCGAGCCCGCCCCCGGCCTCGGCCGCAAGCTCGTCTGGGCCACGGTGACCGCCGTCGCCGCCGCCCTCATCCAGTACGGCAGCGCGCTCAAGCTGGCCGGCCTGCCCCTGCTCGCGATCGGCGTCGTCCTGCTGGCCGTGGCCCTGCCCAAGCTGCTGCTCCCCGGTTCGCTCCGGGCCGCCCCCGGCCTGCCCACCGCGCCCGTCCTGCGCGGCCTGGCCTACGGCTCGCTCATGGCGGCCGAGGTGCTCATCCCGCTCATGCTGATGAACGAGCGCGGCCTGTCCGCCACCGGGGCCGGGATCGTGCTCACCATCGGGGCGCTGGGCTGGTCCACCGGCTCCTGGATCAAGGGCCGTGGCACGATCGGCAACATGGCCGCCGTCCGCGGCGGCGCCGCCATGATCGCCGTCGGGATCGCGATGGTGACGCTCGTGCTCGTCGACTCGATGCCGCTCGCGGTCGCGTACGTCGCCATGGCCGTCGCCGGGCTCGGCATCGGCGCGCTGCACCCGACCGTGTCTGTGCTTGTGCTGAAGATGTCCAAGGAGGGCGAGGAGGGACAGAACGGCGCTGCCGTGGGCGTGGGGGAGTCGGTGTTCACCGTGGTGGCCGTGGCGGTCAGCGGGGCCCTGTTCACCGCCACGGGCGGCAGCTATCTCGCCGGTCTCGTGTTCACCGTCGTCCTGGCCGTGGTGGCGTTCCTGCTGGCCCCCCGTTTTGTGCAGGCCGCCGGAGCGGGCACTATGGAGGAAGTCGCGTCATAAAAGGGGGGGACATGCCGCGAGTGCGGGAGCTTGAGGTCTTCCGGCTGGTCCTGCCCTACGGCAGGAGGTCGGAGAGCCTGCTCGTCAAGCTCACCGACCACGGCGGCATGACCGGGTGGGGCGAGGCCACCGCGCCCGGGGGGAAGACCTGGTCCAAGCTGGAGGAGAGCCTGGCGGCGCTGCTGATCGGGGTCGACTGGGAGCATCCCGACACCGTGCCGAGCGGTGACCCGGCGGTCGACATGGCCTGCTGGGACCTGTGGACGCGGATGCGCGGGGTGCCGCTCGCCGAGGCGATCGGCGGCACCCGCACGTCCCTCATGGCGACCGTGCGCCTGGCCCCCGACGCGTCCGTGGAGAGCCTCGTGGCCCGGGTCAACCAGCAGGTCTGCGCCGGATACGGGCACGTCACGCTCGACATCAGGCCCGGCTGGGACGTCGAGCCCGTACGCGCGGTGCGGCAGACGTACCCTGCGCTGCCCCTGGCCGTCGACTGCGGCAACGCCTACACCGACCTCGGCCAGCTCGTCGCGCTCGACTCCTACGGCCTCGGGGTCATCGAGCGGCCCTTCGCCACCTCCGACCTCTACACCCACGCCGCGCTCCAGGACCAGGTGGCCGCCTCGGTGGCGGTCGAGGTCGGCTCGACGGCGGAGCTGGACGACTACCTGGCGCTGCGGGCCGCGCGCGTGCTGCTGCTGCGGCCGGCCGCGTTCCCGTCGTTGTCGGAGGTCAGGCGCGCGCACGACCGGGCCGCCGCCGCGGGCTGGGACATCCAGTGCACGGGCGGCCAGGGCGCCGGGCTGGCCAGGGCGGCCACGGTGGCGGTGGCGAGCCTGCCGGGGTGCACGCTGCCGTGCGACGTCACGCAGCCGCCGCGGCAGAACCAGATCGTCACGCCCATCGTGGACGCCAGCGCCGGGATGATCGCCGTCCCGCTGACGCAGTCGGGCCTTGGGCACGACATCGACGAGGCGCGGTTGCGGCGGCTGGCCAAGGAGTCGTTCCACGCGTGATCGGCCGCCCTACGGTCACGCGCGTCCGGCGGGAACGGTCAGAGCGGGAGCGTGCTGTGCACGCTGACGCCCGTGAGGATCTCGGCCAGGCCGTGGAAGCGCGAGCCCGCCTCGATGACCGCGTCCCTGACGTTGTGCACCCGGTCCACCAGCCCGGTCGTCGTGCCGCCCGGTGCGGCGATCGGCACGATGGAGGCGGCGGCCAGGGCGGCGGCGATCAGGTGGGCGCGACGGTGCATGATGGACCTCCTGGGTGAGATGCGGTGATGACATCGCCCAGGAGATCATGTCCGCTCGCGGCCCCGGCCGGTACGCCACAGCGGCAAGGCGGGTTCTTTACGCTCCCGCCGACGTGCGCAGGCCGATGGGCTCCACCCGCTTAAGGATCACCGCGTACGTGAACGCGCCCAGCAGCGCCACCCCCGCGATCACCATGAGCGGCACGGTGAACGACGACGTCCGGTCGACCAGTACGCCGATCATGATGGGGCTGATGATGCCGGCGAAGTTGGAGGCGAAGTTCTGGATGCCGCCGATCGAGGCCACGTGCCGGTCGGCCGGGGCGACGTCGGCCGGCAGCGACCAGATGTTGGCGGCGGCGAACGTCGAGCCCGCGTACGCGACCGACAGCAGCGCCAGCGCCATCCACGCCTCCGGCACCCACACCGCCACGCCGATCACGGTCGAGACGAGGAACCCGCCGGAGATGAACAGCTTCCTGACCTTCGTCACCGAGTCGCCGGCCGCGATGCGCCGGTCGGCCAGCCAGCCGCCCAGCCACTCGCCGCAGATCGCCACCAGCCCCGGAATCGCGCCGAACAGGCCCAGCTTCAGCAGGCTGAACTCCCGCTCCTCCACCAGGTAGGTCGGAAAGAACGTGAGGAAGAAGTAGACGACCATGTTGAGGCAGAAGAAGCCCAGCATCATCGCCCAGATGGTGCGGTAGCGGAAGAGGTCCCGCCAGCGGATCCGGTCCCCCTCGCCCTCGTCGTCGCCCTCGAAGCCGCGCGCCCCGCCCTCACGCAGGTACGTCAGCTCCTCCTCCGTGATCTTCGGGTGCTCCTGCGGATCCCGGTACGCCCGCCACCACCCGAACGCCCAGACCAGCCCCACGACCCCGATGACGGCGAACGTCCAGCGCCACCCCAGCCACGCGATCAGCCCCGTGACAACCGGCAGCGCGATGACGCCGCCCACCCGGGAGCCCGAGTCCCAGATCCCGGTGGCCAGCGCGCGTTCGTGCCGGGGGAACCAGCGGCCCACGACCTTGGCGCTCGTGGTGGCGGCCGGGCTCTCCCCGATGCCGAGCAGCAGCCGGACCCCGAACAGTGACGCGAAGCTGCTCGCCAGCGCCGTCAGCGAGGTGAACAGCGACCACCACACGGCGGCGAAGGTGAACGTCCTGCGCGGTCCGTAGCGGTCGACGAACCAGCCGGCGGCGAGTTGGAAGAAGTCGTACGACCAGAAGAACGCGGCCAGGATCATGCCCTCTTCGGTCTTGGTGAGATTGAAGGTCTCTCCCATGAACGGCAGCGCGACGCCCAGGCTCGCCCGGTCGAGATAGTTGATGACGAGACCGGCGAAGACGTAGCTGATCATGTACCAGCGCAGCCGGCCGCGGACGGTTCTCCGGAGGGATGGGGCCATCGGCGATCCTCAGTACTATTTCCTATTGGATATTTCGGATATGTTGCCTAGAGTTCACTATGTCCGTCAAGGGTCGTCATCAGGAGTGTGGTCGTGGCCAGTGAGCTGGAGAGCCGCCTGAAGGGGCGGGTACGCGCCGCGCGCCGCACCGTACTGACCGAAGACGTCTACGAACGCGTCAAGAGCCTGATCATGGACGGCGACCTGGAACCGGGCGCCCGCGTCAACATCTACGCCGTGGCCAGGCTGCTCGACGTCTCACAGACCCCGGTACGCGAGGTGCTCGCGGCCCTGGAGTCGGAGGGCCTGCTCACCAAGGAGGCGCTGCGCGGCTACTCGGTGGCCCCGGTGCTCACCTCCGAGCAGGTCGCCGACCTCTACCAGCTCCGGCTGCTCCTGGAGCCGTGGGCGGCGGCCGGCGCGGCCGGGCGCATCACCCCCGAGGCCGCCGCCCGCCTGCGCGCCGAGCTGGGCAGCCAGTCGAGGGCCCCCCAGGGCACCCGGTACGAGGACTACCACGACATCGTGGCCCACGACGCCCGCTTCCACGACCTGGTCGCGGAGCTGTCGGGCAGTCCCGCGCTGCGCGCGTCGCTCCAGCGTACGCACAGCCACCTGCACCTCTTCCGGATCGAGTACGAGGGCCGGCGCAGCGGCGAACCCACGCTGGCCGAGCACGCCCGCATCGTCGAGGCCGTCACGGCGGGCGACGCAGGGGCGGCCGAGCAGGCGATGCGCGACCACCTGACGGCCGCCCGCGACCGCTTCCTCCACACCCCGGCAGGCTGACCGCGCGCCCCGGCAGGGTGACTCCGCAAACCGGCACGCCGACTCTGCGAACCGGCGCGCTGATCCCGCGCACCCGCACGCTGACTCGTCGCGCACCGCCCGCGCCGGTTTCCGGGGTTTCCGGACGGCCGCCGGCGTCGCTCTGTGGGCCGCCGCCCCTCAGCGCGTCCGCGCGAGGAACTCCCGGAGCGAACGCGGTTCGCGCCCCAGCAGGTCGGCCACGGTCGTGGTCGTGCTCGCCCAGCGCCCGTCCCCGATCTGCGTCATCAGCTCGGCCAGGTCGCGGGCCGCAGGGGCGGGCATGCCGCGCCGCTCCAGGTGGGCGGCGGCCGCCTCGACCGGCAGGTCCACGTAACGCACGCTCCGGCCGAGCGCCCTGGTCAGCTCGGCGGCGATCTCGTCATGCGTGGGCGCCGCCGGCCCGGTGAGCTCGTAGACGGCGTCGGCCCCGACCGGACGGGTGAGCAGGACGGCCGCGACCGCCCCGATGTCACGCCCGTCGATGTAGCCGACGCGGCCCCTGCCGTACGAGCCGAAGATCCGCCCCTTCTCGTCGACGTCGCCCGCGAGATTCTGCATGAAGCCGACGGGCGCCAGGATCGACCACGGCACGCCCGACGCCTTGAGGTGCTCGTCCACCTGCCCGTGCAGGCCGAACCCGAGCAGGCTGGACGACGTCACCCCGCGCACGGAGACGGTCACCACCTGGGCCGCCCCAGCGGACGCCGCGTGATCGATGACCGCCTGGTGCGCCCGCACGAATCCCGGCCACAGCCCGCTGTTGAGAAACAGCCGGTCGCCCGGCTCCAGCGGGATGCTCTCCGGTCGTTCCAGATCGCCGACCACGTAGTCGCATCCCAGCTCCTCGCCCTGCTCGGCGCGCCGTACCACAGCCCGTGCCGCGCCGCCGAGCTCCTCGATCAGCGCGCGCCCGATCGTGCCCGTCGCACCCGTCACCACGATCATCACAACCTCCTAAGCGGAATATCGCCTTCCTCTTCTATACTAACCGGAAGCTCGTCGTCCACTTCAATGGAGGTTCAATGCGCGCCGACGCCCGCCGCAACCGGGACAGGATCCTTGAGGCGGCCCGCGACGTGGTGGCCGAGCGCGGCAAGGACGCGCCGATGGAGCTGATCGCCCGCCGGGCCGGTGTCGGCGTCGGCACGCTCTACCGCCGCTTTCCCGACCGCGGCGGGCTGCTCGCCGCCCTGGCGGAGCAGTACGTGCACGAGCTGATGGACGCACTCGACCGCACCGCGGCGGATGAGCCCGACGCGTGGGCGGCCGTCCGCGCGTTCGTCCTCTACAGCGTCGAGCAGGGCCGCGGCGCCATCGCGGCCGCGCTGGCCGGGACCTCCGCGCCCGAGGCGCGGCAGGCGCTGGTGCGACGGGTCGACGACCTGGTACGACAGGCGCAGGCGGAAGGCGCGATGCGGGCGGACGCCGGCACCGACGACATCATGGAGCTGCTCAGCGTGTTCGCCTGCCACCCGGGTGTCGTGCCGCAGCGCTTCCTCCCCCTCATGCTCGACGGCCTCGACCGGCGTTGACCTCCAGAGCACCTTTCGACACGTCGACGCACGCTCCGGCGAGCGCGGCCGGGCGGGCGGCGCTTGACACCGGCCCCGTCCGCGCTGGTAAGAGGGAAACGCGCGCAGCCGGAGAGCACGGCGATCTCCGGCGCGACCGAGACACCGCCGACGACGCACCGGAGAGAAACTCACAGCACGATGAGCCCGGCAGAGGAAATCAAACGCGTGGCCATGACCGACGAGGAGATCGAGGCGGCCCACCTCGGGCAGGCGCCGATCCTCGACCGGGAAATCGAGCTGATCGAATACGATCCGGCCTGGCCGGCTCTTTACGAACGCGAGGCCGCCCGAATCCGCGGCGCGCTCGGCCCGGTCGCGACGGCGGTGGAGCACGTCGGGTCCACCTCGATTCCTGGAATGCCCGCCAAGCCGATTCTCGACCTGCTGCTCGTGGTGGCCGACTCGGCGCGCGAGGCCGCCTATGTCCCGCCCCTGGAGGCGGCCGGATATCGCCTCGACATTCGCGAGCCCGACTGGTACGAACACCGCGTTCTCCGCCGCCCCGAAAGCGAAATCGCGGTGACCCTGCATGTCTTTTCCGAGGGTTGCCCGGAGATCGAGCGCATGTTGTTGTTCCGCGACCGGCTGCGTTCCGACGACGCCGATCGCGAGCTCTACGCACGCACCAAACGCGCACTGGCGCGGCGCGCCTGGAAACGCCTCCAGCACTACGCCGACGCCAAGACCGAGGTGGTCGAGGCGATCATCGCCCGCGCCCACTCGCCGGCGGGGAGGGACGACGGCTGAGGTGCCGGTCAGCGGCCGGCCAGTTCGCGCAGCGCGCGGGCGAACTGGCTCAGGCCCGGCTCCTCCACCGGCATGTGCCCACACCCCTCCAGCATGACCAGGCGCTTGTCCGCCTTGATCCGTTCGAAGAAGGGCAGGCTCAGCCCGGCGGGCGTCCAGCGGTCGGCGGCCGGGTGGACCATCAGCACCGGGCAGGCGGTGAACGCCTCCGGCTCGACCTCGGGCGCGGAGGTCAGGTAGGTGCGCAGGAATCGCAGGGAGACCCGGCCGCCACCGCCGAGCCGGTCGCGCGCCACGGCGGCGTTCAGCTCCGCCTGGTTCGACATCGCCGACATCCGGGCCAGCCAACGGACGGGGACGCGCAGGTCGTCCGCCGCCCGCAGCGCGTTCATGACCGGCCCGGCGACCCGGCCCAGCACGCCGTATCGCGCCGCGGCCGCCCGCACCTCGGCCCGGCGCACGTCCAGCAGGCACGTCACGGCCAGCGCGTCGGCCCCGGCCCGCGCGACCGCGCTGTAGGCGAGCATCCCGCCCAGGCTCGCGCCCAGCACCAGCAGCGGGCGCCCGTCGCGGCGGCGTTCCCTGTCGATCAGCTCGGCGGCCAGATCCACCCAGGTGGCGTACTCCACCGGACGCCCCTCGCAGCGCGTGTGCCCGTAGCCGGGCAGGTCCGGGGCGACGACCTCCACCGGCCCCATCAGCCGGGTGTAGGGGAGCAGCATCCGGCCGTAGCCGCCGGCCCCGTGCAGCACGACGAGCTTCACCGGCGCGGCGGGGTCGCTCACCCGCTCCAGATGCACCTGCATTCCCCGCCAGTGCCACCATTCCGACACGGCCTCGGGCGCCTCGGCCTCCCGTGCCCATCGGGGGAAGAACCGCAGGTAGTCGACGGTCATGCGACGCTCCTTGTGAGGGACGATCGAGCACTGCGACAATAGTGAGTAATTGCTCGTTTTTGTACTCGCGTTAGGCCCTCCGATGCCCACCTTGCCCAAGCCGCTCAGACCCCGGAAAACCCCACGTCAGAAGCGCTCCGAGGAGACGCGGGAGCTGATCCTTGAGTCGGCTGCTCGCGTTTTCGCCGAGCACGGCTACGCCGCCGGCACCACCAACCGCATCGCGGAGGCCGCGGGCCTGTCGATCGGGTCGCTCTACCAGTACTTCCCCAACAAGGACGCGATCCTGCTCCAGCTCGCCCGGCGCCATCTCGACGAGGGCCGCCTGGCCGTCGCCGCCGCCTTCGCGGCCGGGCCGCCCGCCACCTGGCGCGAGCGCGTCACCGTCCTGGTGGACACCGCGCTGAGCGTTCACCGCGGCGATCCCCGCCTGCACCAGGTGCTGTTCGAGGAGTCACCGCGCCCGCCCGCGCTCCTGGCCGAGCTGCGGGCCCTCCAGGACGACCTGGTGGATCGGCTGACCGCCCTGCTGCGCGCGGACGCCGCGCCCGGTGCGCCCGATCCGCGGCTGACCGCGTGGTTCCTGGTCGCCGCCGTCGAGTCGCTCACCCACCGCTACCTGGCCGACCAGCCCACCCGCGACCGCTCCGCCTTCCGGGACGAACTGGTCGCCCTCCTCACCGGCCACGTGCTCTCGGCGGGAGCCCGCCCCGCCGAACCACCCGCGTGAGGCTGCTCCGGGGGCGGCGCGCTCAGCTCTTGGGGGTGGCCGGGCCGCAGCCCTCGGTGAGGCCCTTCGTCGGGTCGTCGGCGGCCTCCGGCGCCGGCTTCTTGGTCGTCTTCTTCGGCGAGGGCGAGACCGAGGGGCCGGCCGCAGACGTGGGCCCGGACGTGGGCGCGGACGTGGGCGCGGACGTGGGCGCGGCGGAGGCGGCGACCGGAGCCTTCGTCCGCTTCGAGTCGCGGATGGCCTTGTCCGCGATGTCGCGGATCTTCTCCCAGTCGGGGTAACCGGTGCTGATCAGCGGCGGCACGAACTGCACGCTGGACACCTCGGCGTTCTTGACCTTCAGCGCCAGCGGCACCAGGTGCTTGAGCATCGTCTGGGGGATGTCGGTCCTGATCAGCTCTTTGGTGGCCAGCGCGATCTGGTTGAACCGGGTCAGCACGGTGGCGGGGGCGGCCTGGTCGAGGATGGCGCCGAGCACGCAGCGCTGGCGGTGCATGCGGGTGTAGTCGTCGCTGTACGTGCGCGAGCGGGCGTACCACATGGCGTCGGCGCCCTTGAGCTTGCGCGTACCGGCCTTGACCAGGCCCTCGTTGTACTTGCCGAACACGACGTCCTGCTCGACGGTGATCGTGACGCCGCCGATGGCGTCGATGAGGCGGGCGAAGCCCCACATGTTGACCAGGGCGTACCAGTCGACCTTGAGGCCGAGGGTGTAGCCGATCGTGTCCATCAGGACCTTGGGGCCCTGGTGCTGCTTGCCGCCGAAGATCTCGGGGTGGGCGTCGGCGTACTCCCAGACGCTGTTGAGCAGGTCGCTGCTGCCGCCGTTGGCGTCCTTGGGGAGGTCGAAGCCGTTGGGGAAGTGGCGGGCCATCGGCGTGCCCGGACGGAAGCGGACGTCCTCGAGGTTGCGCGGCAGGCTGAACAGCACGGTGTTGCCGGTCTTCACGTCGACGCTGGCCAGGTTCATGCTGTCGGTACGCACGCCGGTCCTGTTGTCGTCGGCGTCGCCGCCGAGCAGCAGGATGTTGACGCGCTCGCGCCCGGCCCACGGGTCCTCGGGCTTGGGCTCGGCGACGGGGGGCTGGCCCTCGTTCTCCGGCGCCTGGAAGATGTCCTGGATCGCCTGGCGGGAGGTCTGCGCGAACTGCGCGGTCAGCGCGAACGGCAGCACCACGATGACGGCGAGCAGCCCCGCGACGGTGCCGGTGAGGATCTGCCCCGTCTGCGTCAGCCGCCCCGGCCGCAGCACCACGAACGAGTGCACGATCAGCGCGAACCAGGCCAGGCCCAGCACGATCCCGCCGATCACGATCGCGAGCAGCCAGGAGTCGTCGGTCAGCGAGCCGGCCAGGTTGCCGAGGTCGTTGGTGAGGCCGACGGCGAGCACGGCCAGCAGCAGGGCGGCGTAGCAGGAGATCAGGGCGAGACCTGTCTTGCGCCAGCCGGCACGCAGATGGGCGGCCCCGGGTGCGAGTGCCGCCAGCGCCAGCCACCCGAGGACCGCTCCAGCGTTCACCGGATTTTTGCCGCCCACCGGTTTCCTAGCCTGCCGCACGCCTTCCCCGTTCTCCGCGCATTCCACCATAGGTGCCGGGTCCGCAACCTGATGGTGAACCGCGTGGCAGCGGTCGCCTCAGGCTCCCATAGAGGCGGCAGCCTATGCACTAAATACGAAATATGTCTTTATCGGAGGGTGAACATCAGTAACCGAATAATGTTCCGGACATGGGCGCCCGTGAGACCGGGTACGGGGTGACCGGGCACATCGCCATCTCCACATTGAAACGTCCGCAGCCCCCCAACGGGTTCACCCGCACCACGAGCGGCGAGTTGGCCGAGCACGCCGACGCGCCCCCGGACAGACTGCGAGCCCCGGATCCGCCGCCCGATGTGCCGTCCCGGCCCGGCGATCCCTATCGTGTCTCATATGTACGAGATCACCGTGCTGCCCCTGCCCGACGACTTCGAGGGCGAGGTCGTGGCGACGCTGGTGTCCAGGAGGGCCGAGTCCGCCTCCCGCAGGGCGGTGCTCTACCTGCACGGGTTCACCGACTACTTCTTCCAGGACCACCTGGCCGAGCACTACGTGCAGCGCGGCATCGACTTCTACGCACTCGACCTGCGCAAATACGGGCGCTCGCTGCTGCCGCACCAGACCAGGGGCCTGATCAGGAGCGTCACCGACTACTTCCCCGAGATCGACGAGGCCGTCCGCATCATCCGCCGCGACCACGACGAGCTGACCGTCAACGCCCACTCCACCGGCGGCCTGATCGCGTCCCTGTGGGCCGACCGGGTGCGCGGCCGGGGGCTGGTGCAGGGGCTCGCGCTCAACAGCCCGTTCTTCGACCTCAACGTCTCCGGCCCGATGCGTCTGGCCGCCGACCTGCTCAGGACGCCGCTGTCGTACACGCGGCGGGCGCTGCCGCTGGGCGCCAGCACCGTCTACGGGCAGACGCTGCACCGCAGCGAGCGCGGCGAATGGGACTACGACCTGGAGCTGAAGCCGCTGGGCGGGTTCTCGGTGCACGCCATGTGGCTGGCCGCCATCCGGCGGGCCCAGCGCCGGCTGCACGCGGGCCTGGCGGTGGACGTGCCGGTGCTGGTGCTCGCGTCCACGAACGGGCTGCGGGTGCGCGACTTCGTGCCTGAGGCGCGCTCGGCCGACATCGTGCTCGACCCCGGGCACATCGCCCGCTGGTCCACCCGGCTCGGGCCGCACGTGACGTGCGTACGCATCGCCGACGGCCTGCACGACCTGGTGCTGTCGGCCGAGCCCGTACGCAAGCAGGTCTTCGCCGAACTCGACCGCTGGATGAACGCCTACGTCTACCAGGGGAACGAGAACAACCCGTAGTACGCCGCCGCCACCAGCAGCAGGCCATTGCCGCCCAGCACGCCCGCCACCGTCACGTGCTGCCACCGGCTCGGCCGCAGCCCCTCACGCAGCGCCGACACGAACGCCGCCACCGCCGTGACCTCCTGGACCAGCATGAGCACCGCGAGCATGCGCACGACCAGCCAGCCCGCCAGAACGGCGGGCCAGGCGCCGGCCTGGTTGACCGAGAACAGCACCAGCAACATGATGAACGCCACCACCGAGACCAGCAGCCCCAGCCCGGTCCACGCCATCCGGCTCAGCCGGCGCCTGATCGGCGGCCACAGGCGGGCGTTGGTCTCCACGGGAGGCCGGGGGCCGTGGCGCAGGCGGAAGACCATGGCCGCCACCGGGCCGGCCACATAGCCCACCGCGGCCAGGCAGATGGTCAGCCCGAGCATCGTGCCGCCGGCGTACCAGGGGGCGGCGGGTACGTCGCTGGCCTCGAACCGCTGGACCGGAGTGGCGCCCGCCATGTGCACCGGCGGCCGGGCCGTGCCGGGCAGGCCCTTGATCCAGTTGGTCAGCGTCTCCAGGTAGCCCTGGGTGAACGGGCCGCCGTTGACCCGCATGGCGTGATCGCCCTTGGCCATGAACCGGATCGTGTAGTCGTCGTTGCCCGCCTTGTCGAGCGCCGTGACCAGCGCCTTGGTGGACTCGACGAAGGGAATCGAGGGGTCGGTCGTGCCGTAGAACGCCAGGACCGGCTGCTTGACCTGGCTCAACGCCGGTTGCGCGTCGTAGCGCAGGAAGGTGAAGCCGACCCCGCCCATGGCCCTGGTCAGCAGGTCGCGGGCGCCGATGGGGGCGTGCAGCCGCAGCAACTGCTCGTTGAGCGCCCAGGCGACCTGGCGCAGCGGGGAGACGTTGGGGGACGACACCAGCACGATGAACCCGACCCCGCTGCTCTTGGCCGCCGCGATCGGCACCACCCAGCCGCCCTCCGACACGCCCCACACGCCCACGCGGGACGGATCGACCTCGGGCAGCGTACGCAGGTAGTCGACCATCCGCAGGGCGTCGTCGGCGAGCAGCCCGAAGTCGCGGTCGCGGAAGTTGTAGCCGATCGTGCGCTTGTCGAAGGCGATCGTCACCACGCCCGCCTTGGCCAGGAACTCCGCCTGCGGCGTGAACTCCGTACGCGAGCCGTTGCCCGACCCCGACACGAACACCATCGCCGGGTGGCGCCCAGGCGTCAGCGGCAGCCGGAGCGTGCCCTCCAGTCGCTGGGCCTCCGCCGGGATCGAGATCTCCTCGCGGCGGATGGCGCCGGACGCCACCACCGGTCTCAGCTCCCCGGCCGGCTGCGCCGCGATGGCCTGGAAGGCCGGATCGGCCTTGAGCGGCGGTGGGTCGAACGCGGGCGGCAGGACATAGCCGACCGTCGCGAGAACCACCAGGATCACACCGGCGGCGACGCTCAACGTGCCACGGCCCGTGCGCATTGGCCTCCCCACGTTGTGTTGGTTTGCCCGCTGATCTTCCAGACTACTCCCGGCGTGTGGGACTGGAGAGACCGCATTTGTCAGTGAGAACTGTTAGCTTCCTGCGACATGCGGATCCTGCACACCTCCGACTGGCACCTCGGTCGATCCTTCCACCGGGAGAGCCTGCTCGCGGGTCAGGCGGCGTTCGTCGACCACCTGGTGGAGACGGTGCGGGCCGAGCGGGTCGACGTGGTGGCGGTGGCCGGCGACGTCTACGACCGGGCGCTGCCGCCGGTCGACGCGGTGGCGCTGCTCGACGACGCGCTGGCGCGGCTGCGCGCGGTCGGGGCGCGCGTGGTGCTGATCAGCGGCAACCACGACTCGGCGCTGCGGCTGCGGTTCGGCTCGGCGCTGTTCGAGGCTGCGGGCGTGCACGTGCGCACCTCGCCCGAGCAGGCGTGGGAGCCGGTGCTGGTCGGCGACGTCGCCTTCTACGGCATCCCCTACCTGGAGCCCGAGCTGGTCCGGGCCGCCTGGGAGCTGCCCGACCGCAGCCACACGGCCGCGATCTCGCACGCCATGACGCGCATCAGGGCCGACGTGCCGCGCCACCGCGCCTCGGTGGTGCTGTCGCACTGCTTCGTGACCGGCGGGCAGGCCAGCGACAGCGAACGCGACATCAGCGTGGGCGGGGTGGCCCACGTGCCGCTGGCGGCGTTCGACGGGGTCGACTACGTCGCGCTCGGGCACCTGCACGGGCGCCAGCGCATGTCCGAGACCGTGCGCTACTCCGGCTCGCCGCTGGCCTACTCCTTCTCCGAGGTCGGGCACGTCAAGGGCTCGTGGCTGGTGACGCTGGGGGAGTCGGCGGAGTTCGTACCGGCCCCGGTGCCGCGTCCGGTCGGGCGGCTGCGCGGAGAGCTGGAAGACCTGCTGGCCGATCCCCGGCACGCCGCCTACGAAGACCACTGGCTGCAGGTCGTGCTGACCGACGCCGTCCGCCCCAAGTCGGCCATGGACCGGCTGCGCGCCCGCTTCCCCCACACCCTCGCCCTCTCCTTCGACCCGGTCGGCGCCGCGCCCGCCGCCCAGCCCGTACGCGTCAGCGGGCGGCCGGAGGCGGAGGTGGCCCTCGATTTCGTCAGGGAGGTGCGCGGCGAGCCTGCCGCACCCGAGGAGGAAGACCTGCTAAGACAGGCCATCGAGACGTCGAGGGCGAAGGAGACGATGACGTAGATGCGGCCGCACAGGCTCACGCTGACGGCGTTCGGGTCCTTCCCCGGCACGGAGACGGTCGACTTCGACGCCCTGGCCGAAGCGGGCCTCTTCCTCGTCCACGGTCCCACGGGGGCGGGCAAGACCACGATCCTCGACGCGCTGTGTTTCGCCCTCTACGGCCAGGTGCCCGGGCAGCGCAACAGCGCCCGCAGCCTGCGCTGCGACCACGCCGCACCCACGGTGGGGCCGTCGGTCACGCTGGAGGTGTCGATCAGGGGGCGGTTACTGCGCATCCAGCGCTCTCCGGCCTGGCAGCGGCCCAAGCTGCGGGGCACGGGGTTCACCGAGGAGAAGTCCAAGGTCGTCCTGTCGGAGTGGCAGGGCGCGGACTGGCACGGGCTGACCACCCGCCTCGACGAGGCCGGCGACCTGGTGGGCGGGCTGCTCGGCATGAACGCCGACCAGTTCTGCCAGGTGGCGATGTTGCCGCAGGGCGACTTCGCGCGCTTCCTGCGGGCCGACGGCGACGAGCGGTCGAAGCTGCTGGAACGGCTGTTCACCGTCAAGATCTTCACCTCGGCGGAGTCGTGGCTCGCCGAGCACCGCAAACTGGCCTGGCGCGCGGCGCAGGAGCTGCGGCAGGAGGTCGACTTCGCCATCAAGCGAGTGGAGGAGGCGGCCGGCGACGCCCTGCACGCATCCTTGACCTCGCCCCCCGCCCCCACACCCGCTCCCGCTCCTGCCTCCGCTCCCGTCACACCCGCCACCTCTCCCAGCACCGCTCCCGCTCCTGCCTCCGCTCTCGTCCCCACACCCGCCACCTCTCCCAGCACCGCTCCGGCTCCCACACCCGCCTCCACGCCCGCCACCGCTCCCGTTCCCACACCCGCCACCGGTCCTGCTGAGGTCGCGGCGGGTGGGAGCGGCGGGCAGGAGGGCGATGGCGGTGCCGGGTCCGACGGCGAGGCACCGACCCCGGAGACCGATCCGCTGCGGTGGGCGGGGGCGCTGCTCGACGCCGCGCGGGCCGTCGTGGCGCGGGCGGACGGCGAGCACAGCGCGTCGGGTGAGGAGCTGGGGGCGGCACGGCTGCGGTTCGAGCGGGCCGCCGCCCTAGCCGAACGCCAACGCCGCCACGCCGAGGCGCTCACCCTGCGCCGCATGCTCGACGAACGCGCCGACGAACGGGCCGACCTGCAGGCGGTCCTCGACGACGCCGCCCGCGCCGACCGGGTGATCCCGCTCATCACGGCCGCCCGGCAACGCACCGAGACCGCCGCCAAGGCCCGCGAACTGGCCGCCGACGCCCTCGCCCGTGCCCGCCCCCTCCTGACCGCCACCACCCCGCCCTCTCACGACCACCGCGCCGGGGGCACCGCCGGGGCGGGCCCGTACCCGTCTGGTGAGGGTGTTCCGCCCGTCGGCGACGCGGTGGAGCCGTCCGTGGCCGAGCTGGCGGTGCTGGAGCGGCGGCGGCAGGACGAGATCGCCCGCCTGCAGGAGTTGCTCACAGAAGAGGCCAGGCTGTCCGTGGTACGGCGTGACCTGCTGCGCGTCGAGGCGGAGCTGGCCGAGCTGGTCGGCGCCGACGAGGCCGTGGCCGCGCGGCTGTCCGTTCTGCCCGGCCTGATCGAGCAGGCCGAGGCGAGGCTCGCCGAGGCGCGGACCGACGCCGCCAGGATCCCGGCCGCGCGGGCCGTACGCGACGCCGCCGCCCACCTGATCGAGATCGACACCGAGCTGGCCCGCCTGGCGGTCGAGCTGGACGCGCTGGCACAACGCGAGGCCGAGGCCGCCGCCGCCGACGCCGAGCTGCCCGACCGCATCGCCGACGCCAACGCCGCCCTGGCCGAGGTACGCGCCCAGGCGGCGGCCATCCCCGCCGCGACCGCGAGCCTTGACGCCGCCCGAGCCGCCCTGGAGGCCACCCACCGCCGCGAGGCCCTGGCCGCCGAGCTGGAGTCGGCCGTCGCCGCCCACCAGGTGCTCGTCGACCGGGCCCAGAGCTTCCGTGAGCACTGGCTCGACCTGCGGCAGGCCCGCATCGACGGCATGGCGGCCGAGCTGGCGCTGGACCTGGCCGACGGGCGGCCGTGCGCGGTCTGCGGCTCCGACCACCACCCCCACCCGGCCGCACCGGCGCCGAGCGCGCCCTCGGCCGACGACGAGCACGAGGCCGAGAACGCCCACGAAGCCGCCTCGGCCGAACGCGAGGCCGCCGAGCGTACCCTGGCCTCGCTGGAGTCCCGTCACGCCGACGCCGCCGCCACCACCGAGGGTCTCGACGTCGACACGGCCGAGGCGCAGGTGGCGCAGGCCGGGCAGGAGGTCGCGGGTCTCCAGGCGGTGGCCGACCGGGAGCCCGCGCTGGCCGCCGCCCTCGACCGCGTCGAGACCGAACGCGAACACGTCAGAGACCAGGTCCGCGAGATCGCCGAAGGGCTGGCCGCCCACCGGGCCCACCACAGACACCTGGAGTCCGAACGCGCCCGCCTGCGCGACCAACTCGCCCAGGCGAGCGCGCACGATGCCGCCCACGCCGCCGGTCCCGTTCGCCTCGCTGCGCCTGACGACGGACCCGGCTCGGACGAGGCCCACGGGCCCACGGTCTCCGAGGGGGCGATCGAGGGCTCAGGGGCCGAGAGGCTGGCCGCTGCCGAGCGAGAGCTGCGGAGGCTGGAGGCGTCGGCGGCCGGGGAGGGCAGGCTGGCTCAGGAGGCGGCCGGGCTCGGTCGTGAGCGGGCGGAGCTGGAGGAACGCGCTCGCCGGGTGGCCGCGCGGCTGGCCGCGTCCCGTACCCGGCATGAGGAGCTGAGCGGCGACGCCGGGCGGCTCAGCGCGCGCCTCGACGCCGCGCGCGGCGGCGACGCCACCCTGACCGCCCGCCTGACCAGGCTCAGCGACGAGGCCGAGCTGCTGCGCGAGGCGCTGGAGGCCACACAGGCGGCAGTGGCGGCCCGCGACGAGCTGGTCAGGGCCAAGACAGCGGCCGTGGAGGCGGCGTTCGACGCGGGGTTCGCCGACGTGCCGGAGGCGGAGGCCGCCTACCGGAGCGTGGCCGAGCGGGAGAGCAAGGCGGAGCTGCTGCGCAGGCTGGACGACGAGCAGGCCGCCGTCAGCGGCGTGCTGGCCGACCCCGAGTTGGTGGCCGCCGCCGCCGAGCCCGTTCCCGACCTGGCCGCGATCGGGGCGCAGCGGGAGGCGCTGGAGGAGGCGCACACGAGGTTGTCGAGCGCGCGCGACCGGGCGGCGGCCAGGGCGCGACGGCTGGCGGAGCTGCACGGCGAGCTGTCCGACCGCATCGAGAGCTGGCGACCGGCGGCAGAACGCCACCGGCTGGCCGAGCGGATGGCGGCGCTGACCAGCGGCACCTCGGGTGACAACCAGTGGAGCATGAGCCTGTCGTCGTTCGTGCTGGGGGAGCGGCTGCGGCAGGTGGTGGCGGCCGCGAACGAACGCCTCGACCACATGTCGGGCGGCCGCTACCTGCTCCGGCACGACCTGCGCAAGACGGCGGGCTCGCGCGGGCGCGCCGGCGGCGGGCTCGGCCTGCGGGTGGCCGACGGCTGGACCGGCGTCGACCGCGACCCGGCCACGCTGTCCGGCGGCGAGAGCTTCATCACCTCCCTGTCACTGGCGCTGGGGCTGGCCGACGTCGTCACGGCCGAGGCGGGCGGCGCGGAGCTGGGCACGCTGTTCGTGGACGAGGGCTTCGGCACGCTCGACGAGGACACCCTCGACGGCGTCCTCGACATCCTCGACGGGCTGCGCGACGGCGGCCGGGCCGTGGGCATCGTCAGCCACGTGGCCGAGCTGCGCTCCCGGATCACGGCACAGCTCAAGGTCACCAAGACCCGCACCGGGTCCACCCTCACGGCGGTCGGGGTCGGCTGACGCGCCGCTCGGGCGGATTCGGGCGTACTCGTGGAAGGCGGGAGGAGTCAGTCGAGGGAGCGGATCAGGTCGGGCAGTGTGGCCGGGTCCTGGAAGAGCCGCGCGCCCAGGCCGGTCAGCCGGGAGACGGGGGTGACGCCGGCGGCGTACGCCAGGCAGCGCATGCCCGCGCTCACCGCCGCCGTGACCCCGAACGGGCTGTCCTCCACGACCACGCACCGCTCCGGGGCGACGCCCATCGTGGCCGCCGCGTGCAGGAACAGGTCGGGCTCCGGTTTGCCCCTGGCCACGTCCTCGGCGCTGAACACCCGTCCGTCGAACCTGCTCGCCAGCCCGGTCAGCTCCAGGCTGCGGCGGATCGTCCGGTGGCGGCCGTTCGAGGCCACGCAGTACGGCACGGTCAGCCGGTCGAGCGCCTCCTCGATGCCCTCGACCACGCACAACTCGGCCTTGACGGCGGCCGTGTAGTCGGCCTCGAGCTGTTCGCGCCAGCCGGGCGGGGTCCGGCCGACCTGCTCGTCCCAGTACTCGTTGGTGCAGCCGACGAACCGGTGGGCGTACTCGGCCTCGTCGATCGTCCAGCCCAGGCGGCGCAGCGCGGTCGTGCCGACGCGTACGTAGATCGGCTCGCTGTCCACGAGCACCCCGTCGCAGTCGAAGATCACCAGTTCGACGGCCAAATCCACACTTCCTCTCACCGAAGGATCATCAGTCCACGAAACGTAACATCGCGCAGCTGATAGCGTCGTTCGTATTGCCTCGCAAGACGTCGGTCCGCATAGTGAGACGTATATGACGATATCCCCCCAGATCGCGGCCCCCAGCACGTCGAGGGTCGCGGCGGCCAGCCTTATCGGCACCGCGATCGAGTTCTACGACTTCTACATCTACGGCACCGCCGCCGCCCTGGTGCTCAACACCGCGTTCTTCCCCGGCATGGACCCCGTGGCGGGCAGCCTGGCGGCGTTCTCGACGTTCGCCGTGGCGTTCATCTCGCGCCCGCTCGGCTCGGCCGTGTTCGGGCACTGGGGTGACCGGACCGGCCGCAAGTCCATGCTGGTCGTGTCGCTGCTGGTGATGGGGCTGTCGACGGTCGCGATCGGGCTGCTGCCCGGCTACGCCGCGATCGGCGTGCTCGCGCCCGTGCTGCTGGTGCTGCTGCGCTTCACCCAGGGCATCGGCCTCGGCGGAGAGTGGGGCGGCGCCGCGCTGCTGGCCACAGAGCACGCCCCGCCCGGCAAGCGCGGTCTGTACGCGATGTTCCCGCAGCTCGGGCCGGCGGTCGGGTTCATCGTGGCCAACGGGCTGTTCCTCGTGCTCGGCGAGACACTGGGCGACGAGGAGTTCAGGAGCTGGGGGTGGCGGCTGCCGTTTGTGGCCAGTCTGCTGCTGGTCGTCGTCGGCCTGTACGTACGGCTGAAGATCTCCGAGACCCCCGTCTTCCGGGCGGCCGTCGACCAGCACCGGATCGCCAAGGTGCCCTTCGCCGGGCTGATGCGCCACCAGTGGCGGCGGGTGCTGCTCGGCGCCGGAGCCATGACGATCGCGTACACGCTCTTCTACACCGCCACCACCTACTGCCTGTCCTACGGCACCAGGACGCTGGGCATCCCGCAGACCACGATGCTCGGGCTGACCCTGGTCGCGGTGCTGTTCATGGCGGCGGGCACGGCGGTGTCGGCCGTGGTGTCCGACCGCGTGGGCCGCCGCCGCACCCTGATCGCCGGGACGTTCGCGGCCGTCGGGTGGGGGCTGGTGATGTTCCCGCTGATGGAGACCCGCTCGGTCGTCCTCGTCGGGCTGGCGCTGGCCGGGGCGCTGGCGCTGATGGGGCTGATCTTCGGGCCGATGGGGGCGTACCTGCCGGAGCTGTTCAGGACCGAGTTCCGCTACAGCGGCGCGTCCGTCGCCTACAGCCTCGGCGGCGTGCTCGGTGGCGCGGTGCCACCGCTGGTCGCCACCGGGCTGCAGGCCGGTGGGCTGGGGGTGCAGGCAGTCGGCGGGTACGTCTCCGCGATGGCCCTGCTGAGCCTGCTCTGCCTGCTCGCCCTGCCCGAGACCGGCGACAGGACCCTGTGACCCGCCGCGCACCCCGGTGCGGCCTGCGCCTGCGCGCGCCCGGTGCGGACTGCGACGCCGCGCCCCGGGGCTGCCTGCGTCTGCGCGCCGCCTGCCC
>NZ_BAAAZP010000189.1:0-420 GCF_039536965.1 Nonomuraea antimicrobica
CGCGCGAGCAGGCCCAAGACCACGATCAGGCACCGGCCGGGCACGCGTCCGTCCAGCCGGAGGGCGGCTCAGAGGCAGTCGCCGCCCAAGGCGGCCCGCACACCGGCGACCCGGCCGCCGAGCGCGAGTGGGTCGCGGCCGGGCCCCGTCCAGCGGGTCGCGATCCGGCACCCCCGGGTCAACAGGGGGCTGGAGGTCGGGCTTCAGTATCAGGACAAGTACGCCACCAACATCAGCAACGGCATCGGCATGATCCCGAAGTACGGGGACTGGATGAGCGACGTCGGCCGAGGCGGGGCGTTCGTCATCGGGTTCATTCGAGGGTTCCTCAAGAAGCCCTTCGAGTGACCCGGGCCGGTCCGCCGGTGGCCCTCGGTCACCGGCGGACCGACCGAAGCGCAGCCGTGCACCGGACGACAT
>NZ_BAAAZP010000189.1:434-11244 GCF_039536965.1 Nonomuraea antimicrobica
TGCGGGCGAGATGCCCTTGATGTGACACGAAAGATGCCTCTTGTGATGGGAGCGCTCCCAAAGCGCCTTTTGCGGCGTTCGGGGCTATAGATCCGGTTCCTCTGCGGCAAATCGCACCATTGGTAACGGTTACGTTGCGCGGGATTGACCGCGCCGACTGCACAAGTGCACCCTTTGTGGGAGCGCTCCCAAGACTCCTGCCGCGGCGGAACGCGTACCGCGGTGCACTCCACTCCCCCCAACAAGTCACCCGAGAAGGGGTCCACCATGATGATCAGCAGGCGTCGCGGCCGACTTGCCGCGGCCTCGGCCCTGGCCGCGGCGGCCCTCGCCGTCGCGTCCTGTGGTTCCGGCAGCACCCCGGGGTCCAGCGCTCCAGCCTCCTCGGCGGCGACCGAGCCGGTCACGATCCGCGTCCAGACCTTCGGCGGCGGCACCAACTTCGGCTACAAGAACGCCATCGCCAAGTGGAACGCGGAGCACAAGGACATCCAGATCAAGGAGGAGCACCTGACCGACCAGTTCGAGCAGCAGTACTGGCCGCAGATGATCCAGTGGCTGCAGGCCGGCACCGGCGCGGGCGACGTGGTCGGCATCGACGAGGGCGGCATGGGCCTGGCCAAGGCGCACCCCGAGTGGTGGGCCGACCTGAAGGAGCACGGCCTGGAGTCGCGCAAGGCCGACTTCCCCGCCTGGAAGTGGGAGAACGGCGTCACCGCCGACGGCAAGCTGTTCGGCCTGGGCACCGACATCGGCGGCATGAGCATCTGCTACCGCACGGACCTGTTCAAGCAGGCCGGACTGGCCACGGACCGCGAGGCGGTGGGCGCGCTGTGGCCGACGTGGGACGCGTTCATGGAGGTGGGCAAGCAGTTCCAGGCGAAGGTCAAGGACACCCGGTGGGCCGACGGCACCAACACGCTGTACCAGGTGGTGCTGTACCAGGAGGCGGCCAAGAACGGCAACGTCACGTACTTCGACCGGGACAACAACCTCATCGTCGACAAGAACCCGGCGGTGCGGACGGCCTTCGACTTCGCCCAGGAGATGACCCGGCAGGGCCTGACCGCCAAGCTGCGCAACTTCACCGACGAGTGGGCGGCGGGCACCCAGAAGGACGCGTTCGCCACGGTGGGCTGCCCGTCCTGGATGCTCGGCGTGGTCAGCGGCAACGCCGGTGACGCGGGCAAGGGCAAGTGGGACGTGGCCGCGGTGCCGGGCGGAGGCGGCAACTGGGGCGGCTCGTGGCTGGCCGTGCCCAAGCAGTCCAAGCACCCGAAGGAGGCGGCCATGGTCGCCGACTACCTGACGCAGGCGCAGACCGAGGCGAGCATCTTCACCGACTTCGGCAACATGCCCAGCAACACGAAGGCGCAGCAGGACCCGGGCGTGCAGGGCGCGAAGAACGAGTTCTTCAACGACGCCCCCATCGGCGAGATCTTCGCCAAGTCGGCGTCGAGCCTCCAGCCGGTCTTCCTCGGCGTGAAGCACGCCCAGGTCAAGAACGCCATCGAGTCGGTCGTCCAGGGCATGGACGACGGCTCCGTCCCGTACGACGGAGCCTGGCAGCAGTTGGTCGACGACGCGGTGAAGGCCGCGGGCTGATCCTCCCGCCCGGCCCGCTCGCGGCGGGCCGGGCTCGTCGCCGAAAGGTCTCCCATGAGTCTCGACACCCTTCCGCGGGCGACGCGCGGCGACAGCCGCCGCGCCCGCCCGCCCGGCCGCCGCTGGCGTTCCCACCTGGACGTCAAGGCGATGCCGTACGCCCTGGTGTCCCCGTACTTCCTGCTGTTCGCCGCGTTCGGGCTCTTCCCGCTGGCGTTCACGCTCTACTACTCGCTCTACGACTACGACCTGGCCGGGACCACGGAGTGGGCCGGGCTGGGCAACTACGCCGCGCTGCTGACGGACGACGACTTCTGGCGGGCCGTGGCGAACACGGTGGGCATGTTCGTCCTGGCCACCGTCCCGCAGATGCTGCTCGCGCTGTTCCTGGCCAACGCGCTGAACAAGCGCTTCCGGTTCCGCCTGGCGATCCGGATGAGCGTGCTGCTGCCCCTGGTCACGTCGGTGGTCGCGGTCGCGGTGGTGTTCACGCAGCTCTACGCCCGCGACTGGGGCCTGGTCAACTGGATCCTGGGCCTGCTCGGTGTCGAGAACGTCAACTGGCGGGCCGAGCGCATCCCGTCGTGGATCGCCATCGCCACCATGGTCGACTGGCGCTGGACCGGCTACAACGCGATCATCTTCCTGGCCGGCATGCAGACGATCCCGAAGGACCTGTACGAGGCCGCGGCGATCGACGGCGCCTCCAGGCGCAGGCAGTTCTGGCAGATCACGCTGCCGATGCTGCGCCCGACCATGATCTTCGTGGTGCTCAACTCCACGATCGGCGGCCTCACGCTGTTCTCCGAGCCGACCACGTTCTACAACGGCAACGTCGACGGCGGGTCGCAGGGCCAGTTCCAGACGGTGGCCATGTTCATCGTCAAGCAGGGCTTCCGCGAGTTCGACTACGGCTACGCCGCCGCGGCCGCCTGGCTGCTGTTCCTGCTCATCCTCATCGGCGCGGCGATCAACTTCCTGTTCGTGCGCAGGATCGGAGGCACCACGTGACCGCCTGGTCCCCGACCGTCCTCACCAGGGTCATGCTGGCGGTGGCCGTGTTCCTGTCGGCGTTCCCGCTGTACTGGATGCTGGTCATCGCCTCGCGGACGAACGCCGACGCGGTGGCGGTGCCGCCGCCGTTCCTGCCCGGCGGGAACCTGGGCGAGAACATCGTCGCCGTGCTGAACAACGAGGACGCCAAGTTCCTGCTGGGCCTGACGAACTCGTTCGTCGTGGCGAGCGTCGTCACCGTCTCCGTCGTCGTCATCTCGACGCTGGCCGGTTTCTCGTTCGCGAACCTCAGCTTCAAGGGCCGCAACGCGCTGCTCGTACTGGTGCTGCTGACGATGGCGGTGCCGCTGCAGCAGATGGGCGTGGTGCCGCTCTACCGGCTCATGGTGAGCCTGGAGTGGACGGGCACGCTCAAGGCGGTCATCCTGCCGTACCTGCTCAACGGGTTCGGCGTGTTCCTGATGACGCAGTACACGCGGCAGGCCGTGCCGATGGAGCTGGTCGAGGCCGCCCGGGTGGACGGCGCCGCCACGCTGCGCATCTGGTGGAACGTCGTGCTGCCCGCCGTGCGGCCCGGCATGGCCGTGCTCGGCATCAACACGTTCATGCTCATGTGGAACGACTTCATGTGGCCGCTGATCGTGCTGACCCCGGACAACCCGACCGTGCAGATCGCGATCACCTCGCTCAACGCCAGGTTCTCCACCAACTACACGTTGATCTTCGCGGGCACGGCGCTGTCCATCATCCCGCTCATCGCGGTATTCGTCGCATTCGGCCGCCAGATCGTCGGCGGTCTCATGGAAGGTGCGGTCAAGGCGTGACGACACAAGAGGAACAGACGCGTTCCGGGCTGCGCTTCCCCGCGGGCTTCGCCTGGGGGGCGGCGACGTCGGCGTACCAGATCGAGGGCGCGGTCGCCGAGGACGGGCGCGGCCCCTCCATCTGGGACACCTTCGCCAGGGCGCCGGGCCGGGTGCTCGGCGGGCACAACGCGGACGTGGCCATCGACCACTACCACCGCTACCGGGAGGACGTCGCGGTCATGGCGGAGCTGGGCCTGTCGGCCTACCGGTTCTCCGTCTCCTGGCCCCGCATCCAGCCGACCGGCTCGGGACCCGTCAACCAGAAGGGCCTGGACTTCTACAAGCGGCTCACCGACGAGCTGCGCGGCCACGCCATCGACCCGTGGCTGACCCTCTACCACTGGGACCTGCCGCAGGAGCTGGAGGACCGGGGCGGCTGGCCCAACCGCGACACGGCCCACCGCTTCGCCGACTACGCGGCGGCCGTGCACGAGGCGCTGAAGGACCACGTCCACACCTTCGGCACCGTCAACGAGCCGTGGTGCGCCGCGTTCCTCGGCTACGCCTCGGGCGAGCACGCCCCGGGCCGGCGCGAGCCGGAGAACGCCATCAGGGGCGCTCACCACCTCAACCTGGCCCACGGGCTGGCCGTCCAGGCGATGAACGCCCGCCGCGTCGGCGGCTGCGTCAACCTGTACGCGGTCACCCCCGCCACCGGCGGCGAGCGCGACCTGGACGCGGCCCGGCGCATCGACGGCCTGCAGAACCGGTTCTTCCTGGACGCCCTGCTGCTGGGCCGCTATCCGGAGGACGTGCTCGCGGACCTGCGGGTCGAGACCGACTTCATCAGGCCGGGCGACATGAAGATCATCAACGCGCCCATCGACGTGCTGCTCGTCAACTACTACAGCCGCTTCACGGTCTCGGGAGCACCAGGCGGCAGGCAGTCGGCGGCGGCGGCCCCCACGGAGACGGGTTCGCCGTGGGTCGGCAGCGAGCACGTGTCGTTCGTGCACGGGGGGCGTCCCGTGACGGCGATGGGCTGGGAGATCGACGAGGGCGGCCTGGTGGAGGTGCTCACCAGGGTGGCGCGGGAGTACCCGCCGATCCCGATGGTCGTCTCCGAGAACGGGGCGGCCTTCGAGGACGTCCTCGACGACGGCCGCGTCCACGACCGGGAGCGGAGGGCGTACGTGGAGGCGCACCTGGGCGCCTGCAAGGCGGCCATCGACGCGGGCGTGCCGCTGGAGGGCTATTTCGCCTGGTCGCTGATGGACAACTTCGAATGGGCCTGGGGTTACGGCAAGCGATTCGGCCTGGTTCGGGTGGACTTCGAGACCCAGGAGCGGCTGCTCAAGGACAGCGCGCTCTGGTACTCGGAGATCATCCGGCAGAATAGGCGCCATGAACCGACCGACTCTTGAGGCAGTCGCGGCCCGGGCCGGTGTGGGCCGGGGCACGGTGTCGAGAGTCATCAACGGCTCGCCCAATGTCAGCGCCAAGGCCCGCGAGGCCGTCGAGCTGGCCATCCGCGAGCTGGGCTACGTCCCCAACCGGGCGGCGCGGGCGCTGGTCACGCGCCGCACGGACACGGTCGCGCTGGTCGTGTCCGAGTCGCAGCACCGGGTCTTCGACGAGCCGTACTTCGCGGGCACCATCCGCGGCATCGGCTCGGCGCTGGCTGAGACCGGGCTGCAGCTCATCCTGGCGATGGCGCGCACCCCCGAGGAGCACGCCCGGCTGGAGCACTACCTGACGGGCCAGCACGTCGACGGCGTGCTGCTGCTGTCGCTGCACGGGGCCGACCCGCTGCCGGGCAGGCTGGAGGCGATGGGCGTGCCGACCGTGCTGGGCGGCCGGCCCGTCGGCCTCGACCCCTACAGCTACGTCGACATGGACAACAGGGCGGGGGCCCGGCAGGCGGTCAAGCACCTGCTGGGCCTCGGCCGCACGGCGATCGCGACGATCGCCGGCTCGCAGGACATGGGCGTGGGCGTCGACCGGCTCGCGGGCTACCGCGACGCGCTGCTGCCCTCCGGCCTGCGGGAGCTGGTGGCCTACGGCGACTTCTCCGAGCAGAGCGGCGCCACGGCGATGGCCGAGTTGCTGCGCGAGCATCCCGATCTCGACGCGGTCTTCGCCGCCTCCGACCCGATGGCGCTGGGCGCGATGCGCGTGCTCAAGGCCGGGGGCCGGGCGGTGCCCGGCGACGTGGCGGTGATCGGGTTCGACGACTCCAAGGCGGCGCTGCACGCCGACCCGCCGCTGACCACCGTCCACCAGCCGACCGAGGCGATGGGGCGGCAGATGGCGCAGCTCCTGGTGGCCCGGATCAACGGCAAGGAGCTGCGTCAGCCCGTGGTGATCCTCGACACCCACCTCGTACGCCGAGAGACCGCCTGAGACCGTCCCGAGACCGCCTGAGACCGCCTGAGACCGCGTGAAACCGCCCGAGACCGCCTGAAGTCGCGAAAGAGGTCCCCGTGGACAGCCGGACGAAGCGCCGTTTATCACAGACCGAGCTGGATGCCCTGCTGCGCCGGGCGGTGGGCGCGGGCGTCGCGGCCGCCACCGAGCTGACCGACGGTTTCGCCAACGCCGTCTGGCGGCTCCGGCTCGACGACGGCCGCGAGGTGGTGCTCAAGCTGTCGCCCCCGCCCGAGCTGGAGCAGCTCAGCTACGAGCGCAACCTGCTGCGCACGGAGGCCGCCGCGATCGGCCTGGCGGTGGCGGCGGGCGTGCCGGTGGCCGGGCTGCTGCGGGCCGGGTTCGACGATCCGGTGCTGGGCGGCGACTACTTGGTGCTGGCCGCGCTCGACGGGGTGTCCTGGAACGACGTCAAACCGGCGGGCGAGGCCGCGCTGCGCAGGGAGCTGGGCGGCCACCTGGCCCGGTTCAACGCGGTGACGGGCGAGGTCTTCGGCTATCCGCACGCCGGGATCGTGGGCGCCACCTGGCGGGAGGCGTTCCTGGCGATGGTGTCGGCGCTGCTCGGCGACACCGAACGCTACCCGACGCCGCTGCCCCTCCCGGCCGGTGAGCTGCGGGCGGTGTTCGAGGCCGCGGCGCCCGCGCTGGACGAGGTGACGACGCCGCGCCTGGTGCACTTCGACATCTGGCCGGGCAACGTCTTCCTCGACGTGAGCGGCCGGCCGCGGATCCAGGCGATCATCGACCACGAGCGGGCCTTCTGGGGCGATCCGCTCGCCGAGTTCGTCACGCCGACGATCTTCGGCGAGCTGACCGAGGACGATCCGCTGCTGGCGGGCTACCGCGAGGTGACGCCGCTGGAGCTGACCCCTACCGCGCGCACCAGGATCGACCTCTACCGCGCCTACCTGTACCTGATCCTGCTGGTCGAGAACGGACCCCGGCAGTACCCGCCGGACGAGTACGCCAGGGTCCGCGATCGTGCCACCGCCTCACTGGGCGACGTTCTGGACCGCCTCGTACGCGCGTCCGCGGGCCCCGTCGGCTAGGTTCGCGCACTGCCCGGCGCCCTTGGCGCTGCTGGGCACGCCCAGGTCCACCGGCGCGGGCGTGTTGCCGGTGCAGGCGAGCGCGCCCTCGACCGTCGTGCCCGACAGGATCGGCGCCGTGTTGCGGCTGAGCACCGCGGCGCCGTCGATCTCGGCCCCGACCACGGTCAGGACCCGCGCGCCGCTCACGCTGAGCGCGCCTGCGACGCGGGCGCCGAGCACGTGCACCTCGGCGGCCCCGGCCGCGGTGAGCCCGCCGCCGATCCGGCCGCCGTCGACCACCAGCGAGGCGCCGGGCCGCACCGTGACCGACCCCGTGACCTCGGCGCCGTCGAGGCAGGTGACGCCGTCGGCGACGGTCAGCGCGCCACGGTGCACGCCCGTGACGGTGCGCGTGCAGGCCGGCGGCGGGGCGATGGTCGTGACGGTGAAGCTCTTCGGCTCGCCGTGGTTGCCTGCGGCGTCGATGGAGCGGTACTCGATCGTGTGCCGGCCGCGCGGCAGCTTGCCGTAGACGAGCGAGTCGATCTCCGTGCCCTGCTCGGAGAACGTCCAGGGCAGGCTGGAGGAGGTGGGCCAGCCGAAGTAGTTGAACCACCCGTCGCCGTCCACCCGCGACTCCGAGACCACGTACCCGTCGCGGTCGTCGTCGCCGGTGAGCCGCATGGTGAAGGGGGCGTTGTAGACGTAGGTGTCGCCGGACCTGGCCAGCGGGCGTGACAGCTCGTACGCGGTGGCGGGGGTGGTGGCGTCGACCGTCCAGGTCAGCGTCCTGCCGCCCAGGCTCGCGGTCAGGGTGTACGTGCCCGGCTCCAGGTCCAGCTCGCTGAGGTCCAGGTCGGAGCCCTTGTGGCGGCGGCCGTCCAGCGTCCACGTGACCTCGGGGACGGTCGCGGCCGGGTGGGTGGTCTCCACGTACACGACCTCGTCGCGGCCGAGCGGCCGGTCGGTGGGGGTGGAGGAGACGATCTCGGGCTCGACGCCGTCCGGCGGGGTGGTGACGGCGGTGTCCACGGTCCAGGTGCGGCTCCTGGTGATGGCCGCCTTGACGGCCGGGTCCCTGACGAACTCGGTCGGGTCCGAGACCGTGGCCGTGACCGTGTGCCTGCCCGGCGACAGGCCGAGCGTGCGCAGGTCGAGTTCGTCGCGCTCGCCCGGCACCTCCTTGCCGTCCACGGTCCAGGCGGTGACCAGGGAGTGGCTGACGGGACGCATCGGCTCGACCCAAAGCACCCGGTCGGCGCCGACGGGCGCCTCCGTGGGCGTGGAGCCCTGGATCACCAGGGTCTTCGCGGTGATGCGCTGCACCATGACCTCGCGGCTGACCTGGTCGAAGTAGTAGCCGAGGGTCTTCATCATCGAGTGGGCGCTCGGCCGCCACACGCCGCTGGTGTAGTAGAGGCCGCCCTCGTAGCGGCCGATCGGGCCGCCTGACTCGCTGGGCTCGCCCAGCCAGCGCCACCACTTCTTGCGCTGGTCGAGCATCTGCTGCTCGGTCAGGAGGGAGTGGTGCGCGCTCGACGGCTCGGGGCCCGCGTAGGCGCCGCCGGGGACGCCGCGCTGGTAGTAGTCGTACTCGTCCTGCAGGCCGCCCAGGGAGTGGCCCAGCTCGTGCGGGCTGATCAGGGCCGACATGCTGTTGCTGCCGGAGGCGGTGGCGTACGAGCCGCCCGCGCCGCCGTACGTGCCGCTGTTGCCCAGGGCGAGGATCTGCCGGTTGCCGGAGGTGGTGCCGGTTACCAGGTCGGCGTAGCGGGTGGCGGCGGCGTTGTCCATGGTGATCAGCCGCTGGACGCTGTTCGGGTTGCAGCGGCCCCAGAAGCCCATGGACAGCGGCGTCGTACGGCGCGGCGCGTCCAGACCCGGGTCGCAACTGATGCCCGACTCGCCGGAGACGATGTCGATGCGGTAGACGTTGATGTAGTTCCGGTAGGACTTGAACGGCTCGATCGACCACATCACGTTGAGGTGCCGGTCGACGTCGGCCGCGAAGTCGGCCTGTTCTGCCTCGGTGTAGCCGTCGCCCATGACGATCAGGTTGAAGCGCTGGGCCGGGGTCCCGGTGACCTGCACGGGCACGACGGTGGCCGAGCCGGGTCCGGCGGCGTGCGCGGGGATCGCCGGCGACACGCCTAACATGGCGGCGGCCAAAGTCAGGGCCGCGATGATACGCATGAGCAGCACTATCGGGCCGCGCGAGTCGGGAGTCCATCCCGTTTTGATTACTTCTGAGGCAATAGCGAATGCCAGGTTGGTGAGCTGAAGAAGGGGCGCGTGAGCCTGCCGATCCAGCCCGTGACCGCTCGGCCCGACCGCGCCGCGAGATCAGCCGAGCGTGCTCTCCACGAGATCGAGAAAGGCGTGCCCGGCGGCGACGCTGTCAGGCAGCCCGAGCGCACCCTTCGGCGTCGCCTGCTCGTGCTCACCGGCGTCGAGGTATTCGGAGAACGTGGCCGGGCTCCGGCCGATGTCTCGCCGCTCGAAGACCACGGCGCTGTCGGCGGGCCGGCGCGACCGGAGGCCGGCGAGACGGGGAGCCGGTGGCCCACTGCTCCTGGCGTTCATCGGAACGCATCGTAGCCCTCGCGGCCCACCGAGATCCGACCACCTTTCCTGGCCTCCTCCACCCCGGCATCCGGCGGCGCACGGACGGCCACCACCGGTGCAGTGGTGGGCTGAATCGGGGAAATGATCAGTTTTCGTCGATCTTCACGTACAGTGCTGTCCTCTGTACAGGAGAAAAGGGAGCGATCAGGTGAGGACGCGGCACGGTGCTCGGATCGTGTTGCTGGATCAGGATGACCGGATTCTCCTGCTGCGGGTCCGCGACGACGGCGCCATCGTCGTACCGCGTCTTCCCGTGCCGGAGTTGTTCTGGATACCGCCGGGCGGCGGTGTCGAGCCCGGTGAGAGCTTTCTCCAGGCCGCGCGCCGGGAGCTGTTCGAGGAGACCGGCCTGACCGACGTCGACTGGGGACCGTGCCTGTGGACCCGTGACGTGGACGTCCGCTGGTCAGGCGAGCCCGTCCACATGCATGAGAAGTACTTCCTCGCGCGAATCCGCGACGCCGGCGGCATCAGCCGAGAGCATCGGGAGCCGGGCGAGCGCGAGGCGATCGCCGGGCACCGGTGGTGGTCGGTCACCGAGCTGACCGCCGCCCAGACCACGCAGGCGCTGCGGCCGCCCGGACTGCCCCTCCTGCTCGCCGATGTCCTGAACGACCAGGGGAGCCTGCCGGGCGAACCCCTTGCCCTGGACGGGTGAGGCCACCCGACGAACCCCGCCGAATCGGGCGGCTCTACCGTTGGGGTAGCTCGGCCAGCAGGACGGGTTGGGTTGTGGGTTCGGTGGAGCCCCGTACGGGCTCGACGGTGAGTGCCACGCGGTCGTCGCGTTCCAGCGGGGCCAGTACGACGGGGCGCGTCAGGCCGTCAGGGCGGCGTTCGAGCAGGCCGGCCGGGCGTGGGCCGTCCGGGCCCATGAGCCACAGCTCGTACGCCATCGACTCGGGCAGCTCGCGCAGGCCCGACGAGGCGAACACCATGCGTCCCCGCGAGCGCGAGATCACGAGCGTGCCGGTGCCGCCGGTGGTGACGGGCTGCCGTACCGTCTCGGTGTCGGGCGTGGCCAGCAGCGCAACCAGCTCCTCGTGACCGGCGGCCAGCTCGCCCAGGTCGCGGCGGGCGTCGAAGGCGACCACGCCGAGCACGATCGCGGCCGCCGCCGACACGGCGGCCAGCGCCGCCGTCACCTTCCGCCGCCGCGACCGCGACGGCACCGCCGCTGCGCCCACAGGGGTCGCCGCCGCCACCAGGATCTCTGACACCACCGGGAACTCCTGCGGCTGCCGGGACGCGGGCTCGCGTGGCGGTGTCCGGACGGCCGGGCCGCCGGCGGGGTCCGGC
>NZ_BAAAZP010000190.1:0-11318 GCF_039536965.1 Nonomuraea antimicrobica
CTGGGCCATCACCGCGGCCACCAGCGGCCCGAGCGGGCCGGGCGCGACGGGCACCGGCCGGGTCAGCGTGGCGCGCACGCGCTCGGCCACCGACCCCTCGAAGGCCGCCGCGCCGGTCAGCGCGACGTAGAGGGTGGCGCCGAGCGACCACAGGTCGCTGGCCGGGCCGCCGGGGTGGCCCTCCAGCCGCTCGGGCGCGATGAAGCCGGGCGAGCCGATCATCAGCCCCTGCTCGGTGAGCGTGGCCTGGCCCTCCTGCCTGGCGATGCCGAAGTCGGTGAGCACCACCCGGCCGCTGTCGGTCAGGAAGACGTTGCCCGGCTTGACGTCGCGGTGCTGCAGGCCCTGGGAGTGGGCCACCAAGAGCGCTTCGAGCACGTCGGCGCCGACCCTGGCGGCGTGGGCGGGCGGCATGGGGCCGAACTCGTGCACGGTCTCGGCCAGGGTGCGGCCCCGCAGCAGCTCCATGACCAGCCACGGCCGCTCCTGCTCGACCACCACGTCGTGCAGCGCGACGATGCCGGGATGGCGCAGGCGCGCGGTGGCCTGCGCCTCGCGCACGGCCCGCGTCACCGAGTCGGCCCGCTCCTTGGGCGACATGCCCTCGGGCAGCGTGAGCTCCTTGACCGCGACGTCACGGTCAAGCATCTCGTCCCTGGCCTGCCACACCTTCCCCATGCCGCCCGCGCCCAGCGGGCGGAGCAGGGAGTAGCGGCCGGCAAGTCTTCCGGCGGACATAAAGGGAAGGGTAACTAAGGATCAAGAGGGGTGGTTACTCGTTCCTGTCGGTCTTGCTCTCTATGGTCTTGGTTCGTGGACCCGGTTCAAGGCACTCTCGACGAGCTCGGCACCCCGCTGAGCGACGTCACGTTCGTCGTGTTCGACCTCGAGACGACCGGCGGCGCGCCTGCCGAAGACGCCATCACCGAGATCGGCGCGGTCAAGGTGCGGGCCGGCGAGGTGCTGGGCGAGTTCTCCACGCTGGTCGATCCGGGCGGGCCGATCCCGCCGTTCATCTCCGTGCTGACGGGCATCACCGACGCCATGGTCGTGGCCGCCCCCAAGATCGAGGCGGTGCTGCCGAGCTTCCTCGAGTTCATCCGGGGCGCGGTGCTGGTGGCCCACAACGCCGGCTTCGACACCCGCTTCGTCAAGGCCGCCTGCGCGGGGCTCGGCTATCCGCCGCCGGTCAACCCGGTGGTCGACACCGTCGACCTGGCCCGTCGGGTGCTGACCCGCGACGAGACGCCCAACGCCAAGCTGTCCACGCTGGCCAGGTTCTTCCGCAGTCCCGTCGAGCCGTGCCACCGCGCACTTCAGGACGCCAGGGCCACCGTCGACGTGCTGCACGGGCTGATCGAGCGCGCCGGGTCGTTCCAGGTGCACACGCTGGAGGAGCTCAAGTCGTTCGTCCGGGCCCCCACGCCCGAGCAGCAGCGCAAGCGCCACCTGGCCGAGTCGGTGCCGCACGCGCCGGGCGTCTACCTCTTCGAGGACGAGCGCGGCGAGGTCCTCTACATCGGCAAGAGCACCAACCTGCGCAACCGGGTGCGCTCCTACTTCACGGCAGGCGAGACCAGGCCGCGCATCAGGGAGATGATCGGCATCGCCGACCGGGTACGCCACATCGTCTGCTCGACCGCGCTGGAGGCGGAGGTCAGGGAGCTGCGGCTGATCGGCGGGGCCAAGCCGCGCTACAACCGCCGCTCGCGCTTCCCCGAGAAGATGTTGTGGCTCAAGCTCACGGACGAGGCGTTCCCGCGCCTGTCGATCGTGCGTGAGCTGAAAGACGACGACGCCACCTACCTCGGTCCCTTCACCAGTGCCCGGCTGGCCGACGACGCCCGCATCGCCCTGCACGAGGCGATCCCGCTGCGCCAGTGCACCCAGCCGATCACGCCGCGCACCCGGCGGGCCGCGTGCGTGCTGCACGAGATGGGCCGCTGCGGAGCGCCGTGCGCGGGCCAGGAGAGCCCGGAGCAGTACGCGCTGCACGTCGAGAACGCCCGCCGCGCCATGACGCTCGACGCCTCCCCCGTCTTCACCGCGGTGTCGGCCCGCATGGAGCGCCTGTCGGTGGAGCAGCGCTACGAGGAGGCGTCGGTCGACCGTGACCGGCTGGCCTCGTTCGTCCGCACGGCGGCCCGCATGCAGCGGCTGAGCGCCGTCACCCGCATCCCGCAGCTCGTCGCGGCCAGCCCGGCCTTCGGCGGCGGCTGGGACGTCCACGTCGTCCGCTACGGGCGGCTGGCCGCGGCCGGGGTCATGCAGAAGGGCACCCACCCGACCCCGTTCGTCGCCTCCCTCGTCGCCGCGGCCGAGGTCGTGCTGCCCGGCCCTGGGCCGGTGCACGCCGCCAGCGCCGAGGAGACCGAGTGCATCCTGCGCTGGCTCGAGTCCCCGGGGGTGCGGCTGGTGGAGGTCGACGGCGTGTGGAGCCTGCCCGCGCGGGGCGCCGCCCGGCACAAGGCCCGCATCGATCTCGCCTACCGCCCTCTCGATCGGCCCCGCCCTCGCGAGGGGCGACCTTTGAGGTGAAACGGTAGAGTTGGCCCATGGTCACGGCAATCGTCCACATAAATGCAGAGGTAGACCGGATTCCGGAGGTCGCCCAGACGATCGCCGAGATCGAAGGGGTCAGCGAGGTCTACTCCATCACCGGCGAATACGACCTGCTGGCCATGGTCAGGGTCGCCGAGTACGAAGAGATCGCCGAGGTCGTGCCGGGGCGAATCAACAAGGTGGCCGGGGTGCTGCACACGGAGACGCACATCGCCTTCCGCGCCTACTCCAGGCACGACCTGGACGCCGCCTTCTCCATCGGCTTCCCCGAAGCCGACTGACCCCACCGGGCCCCGGAAACCCACCCGGCCCCGGGAAACGCGGGCCGCGCCTCCCCTTACCCGCTTCCATCACACGAGATCCTCCGGCGGGACCGGGTTTTCGCGTGCGCGGATCCGGGGCCGGGGCCACCATTAACCGCCATGGGCCTCCCGGACGCCGACGGGCCCGGACGAGGATTCCTCGTCCGGGCCCGTGCGGTTGTGGCGTCAGCGGTCAGTGGGAGATGCTGCGCTCGTCGTTCTCCCCTGCGCCGATGGCGGCGTGCTCGTCCTCGTGGCCGTGCCCGTGCCCGTCGTCCAGCGGGATCTTCTCCCCGCCGTACGCCTTCGACATGCGCCCGCGCAGCTTGCCGAGCGGCCCGCGCATGCCCTTCGGCGGGATGCCCGCGCTGTCCTCGGCGACCGGGAGCATCGGCACCGGACGCTTGCCCCGCATGTGAGCCTCGATGTCCTCCGCCGGCGGCGTGTGGACCTCGATGAACTCACCGTGCGGCAGCCGCTTGATCACACCGGACTCCACACCGTGCGAGATGATCGCCTGGTCGGAGCGCTGCAGCCCGAGGCACATACGGTAGGTGATCAGGTAGGCCAGGGCCGGCGCGACGAAGATCAACACGCGACCGGCGTAGGTCGTGTGGTTGAGGCTGACGTGGAAGAAGGCCGAGATCTCGTCGTTGGCGCCGAGCAGCCACAGCACACCGTAGAACGTCATCGCCGAGATGCCGATCGAGGTGCGGTGCGGGTTGTTGCGCGGACGGTCGGCGACGTGGTGCTCGCGGTTGTCGCCCGTGACCCAGCGTTCGAGGAACGGATAGAGCGCCAGGCCCGTCATGATGATGCCCATCGGCACCAGCGCCGGGATGATGACGCTCAGCGGCAGCGTGCCCGCGTGGGCCGTGCCGAAGAGGTTGATCTCCCAGGCCGGCATGATGCGCAGCGCGCCTTCGAGGAAGCCCATGTAGAAGTCGGGCTGCGAACCCGCCGACACGTCGGCCGGCGTGTACGGGCCGAACAGCCAGATCGGGTTGATCTGGGTGAACGTCGCGAGACCGGTGATCACGGCCAGCGTGAACAGGAAGTAAGCACCCGCCTTGGCCATGAAGGCCGGGTAGAACGGGGCGCCCACGACGTTGTGGTTGTCGCGGCCCTTGCCCGGCATCTGGGTGTGCTTCTGCACCCACATGAGCACCATGTGGGCGGAGATCAGCGCCAGCAGAATGCCCGGGATGAGCAGGATGTGCAGCGAGTAGAACCGGGAGATGACATCCTCGCCCGGATACTCCCCGCCGAACAGGAAGAACGTGAGGTACGTGCCCACCAGCGGCAGCGAGATCGCCACACCCTCGGTGATCCGCAGACCGGCGCCGGAGAGCAGGTCGTCGGGGAGCGAGTAGCCGGTCAGGCCCTCCGCCAGCGCCAGCGTCAGCAGCAGCACGCCGATGATCCAGTTGATCTCGCGCGGCTTGCGGTAGGCGCCGGTGAAGAACACCCGCAGCGCGTGCACCATCATGCCGGCCACGAAGAGCAGGGCCGCCCAGTGGTGCATCTGCCGCATGAGCAGACCACCCCGGACGTCGAAGCTGATCTCCAGCGACGACGCGTAGGCCTGGGACATCATGACGCCCTTGAGCGGCGCGTAAGAGCCGTCGTAGGCGATCTCCGCCATGCTGGGCTTGAACCAGAACGTCAGGAACGTACCGGTCAGCAGCAGGATGATGAAGGAGTAGAGGGCGATCTCCCCCAGCAGGAACGACCAGTGGTCGGGGAAGACCTTGCGCAGGTTGCGCTTGAGGAAGTTGGCCCCGCCCAGGCGCTCGTCGAGGAAGTTCGACGGCCCGGTGATGGCCTTCGGCGCGGCCTTCAGCTCATCACTCATGCCTGGCCTCCCTTGGCCCTGGCCTCGGCCTCGGCGTCACCGCGTTCCCAGTAGCTGGGGCCGACCGGCACCTCGAAGTCGCCCTGGGCGATGAGGTAACCCTCGGAGTCGACGGTGATCGGCAACTGCGGCAGCGGCCGGGCGGCCGGACCGAAGATGACCTTCGCGCCGTCGGTGGCGTCGAACGTCGACTGGTGGCACGGGCAGAGGATGTGGTGGGTGTTCTGCTCGTAGAGTGCGGCGGGGCAGCCCACGTGGGTGCAGATTTTGGAGTACGCCACGATGCCGTCGTGCGTCCAGTTCTGCCTGGTGCCGCTCTTCAGCTCTTCCGGACGGAACTTGATCAGGATGAGCGTGGCCTTGGCCAGGGCGGTCAGGTCGTGCTCGTAGCCCTCGGGGACGACCGACAGGATGCCGCCGGGCGAGTTGAAGTCGGCGGCCCTGATGGGCTGGCCGGTGCCCTCGACGACGAGCCTGAGCGGCTTGCCCTCCTTGGTCTTCGTGCCCCAGACCGTGTGGCGCAGCGTGGTGTTGAACCGCGAGCCCGGCATCTTGCTGTTGTCGAGGTCGCGCAGCAGCACCACAGGCACCAGGCCGAGGGGCGCGGCGGCCAGCAGCAGCGTGCGGCGCAGCAGCTTGCGCTTGACGAAGCCGCTCTCGTTGGCGCCCTGGAGGAAGGTCTCGCCGACCACCTCGCGGTCGTCGGCGTCGGAGACCATCGGGTGGCGCTCCTGGACGAGCGTGTACTTCGGCATGATCTGGCGGACCCAGATCACGATGCCGACCGCCAGCCCGAGGATCGCCAGGGTGAGGGACGTGCCCAGCGCCAGGTTGGAGTTGCCGGTCGCCTCAGGGCTGCCGACCTGGAACACCACGTAGGAGATGATGAACGCGATGGAGGCCAGGAACGTGATCGTGAAGCACAGCGCCACGATCTTCTCGGCCTTGCGCGCCTTGGTCTCGTCCTGCTGCGCCACCCCGGGGACGTCGCGCTGGGCGACCTCGCCGGTCGGCGCGCTGCCGAGCATCGAGGTGCCCGGCGCGGGAGTGCCGATGACACGCTTGGGGACGCGCTCGTCCGGCTGCTCGATCTCGTTCTCGTTGTCTGTCATGACTTCTGTCGCTTCTTCGCGGTGATCCAGATGGCGGCGAGTGCGAGGGCGCTGAGACCCACGATCCACGCTACGAGACCCTCGGTGACCGGGCCGATGCGCCCGAGAGCGAAACCTCCCGGGTCACGCTGACTGCGAACCTGGGTGATGTAGGCGATCATGTCGCGCTTCTCTTCGGGCGTGATCGTCGTGTCGTTGAAGACCGGCATCGCCTGGGGGCCGGTGACCATCGCCTCGTAGATCTGCGTGGGGGTCGCCTCGTTGAGGTTGGGGGCGTACTTGCCCTGCGTCAGGGCGCCGCCCGCGCCGACCCAGTTGTGGCACTGGATGCAGTTGGCGCGGAACAGCTCGCCGCCCTTGCCGGCGTCGCCGAGCTTGCCGTCGACCTGCTCCGCCCCGGGCACCTGCGGGCCGCCGCCGAGCGACTGCACGTAGGCCGAGATCTGGCGGATCTTCGTCTCGTTGACCCACTCCGGCAGGGGCTTGCGTGGGGCCTGCGGCCCGGGGGCGCCGGCCGGCATGCGCCCGGTGCTCATCTGGAAGTCGACCGCCGCGGCGCCGACGCCGATGAGGGTGGGCGCCGAGCTGGTGCCCTGCGCGTTCATGCCGTGGCAGCTAGAGCAGTGCTTGACGAACAGGCTCTTGCCCTCGGCCACGTCGTCGACCTTGCCTGCCGCCAGCGCCGCGTCGGCAGGCTTACCCGCCTGGACAAAGGCGGCGTATACCATCCCGACCAGCGCCAACGCCAAAATCAGGACGGCATATCTCGCGAGGGGATGCCGCCGCCAAGCGGTGATCCTAGTCACAGAGATCCCGTTCCTTAACGAATGATGTAAATGGTCGCGAAAAGACCGATCCAGACGACGTCTACGAAGTGCCAGTAGTACGACACCACGATCGCGCTGGTGGCCTGCTCATGCGTGAAGCGCTTCGCGGCGTACGTGCGTCCCAGCATGAACAGGAACGCGATCAGGCCACCGGTCACGTGCAGGCCATGGAAGCCCGTCGTCAGGTAGAACACCGAAGTGTAGGCGTTAGCGGACAAGGTCGCGCCCTCTGACGCCAGCTCCATGTACTCGTACAGCTGTCCGGCGACGAAGATCGCGCCCATGATGAAGCTGACGATGTACCAGAAGCGGAGCTTGCCGACCTGCCCCTTCTCCGCGGCCCACACGCCGAGCTGGCACGTCACACTCGACAGCACCAGGATGATCGTGTTGACCGTCGCGAACGGGATGTTCAGGTGAGCGGCCTCCGCGGCCTCTGCGCCAGCAGGAAGGAGCGCGGGTCCCCACTCGAGGCCCTTGCCCTCGCTCACCGACCGGATGGTGAAGTACATCGCGAACAGCGCCGCGAAGAACATGAGCTCAGAGGACAGCCAGACGATCGTCCCGACACTGACCAGGTTCGGTCTGCGGTACGACTGTGCTGTCGTCGTCGAAGTAATTGCGGATGCTGTCGCCACGGGCAGCATTATTGCGGCTCTGGTGGTCGGTCCGGCGCACGACCCCCCGTTAGCAGGTACAAACCACCGACCAACCTGGGATAATCAACACAGAACACCCACCAGGCATGGTGGCCTCGGTCAGCGCACCGGCGCACCGGTACGATCCCAGGTGACCATACCTCTTCGACTGATAGTGAGCGCGACCCATGTCCACTGGGAGCACCGACGAGACGATGAAGGTCCTCGTCTACAGCGACGACGCCACCACCAGGGCCGAGGTGAGCCAGGCCATCGGCAGGCGCCCCGCGGCCGACGTACCGTTCGTGGAGATCGTGGAGTGCGCCACCGAGCCCAAGGTGCACCAGTGGCTGGGCTCCGGCGAGATCGACGTGGCCGTCCTCGACGGCGAGACGCAGCCGGCGGGCGGCATGGGGATCGCCCGCCAGGCCAAGGACGAGGTCTACGACTGCCCGCCCATCTGCCTGATCATCGCCAGGCGCGACGACCGTTGGCTGGCCGACTGGTCGAAGGCCGACGCCGTCGTGCCACAGCCCCTCGAGCCCATGGTCCTGGCCGACACGGTGGCCGACCTGATGCGCCGCCGTTCCTCCACCCGCCTCAACGCCGAGTAGGTGCCCATGGACTCCCGGACGACCTGGCCCACGCTGCTGTCCGCTCTCCTGTCCGGAGAGCACCTCACCTCCGACGAGTCGGCCTGGGCGATGCGGGAGATCATGTCCGGCGCCGCGACGCCGTCCCAGATCGCCGGCTTCGTGATCGCGCTGCGGGCGAAGGGCGAGACCGTGGCCGAGGTCGTGGGCCTGGCGCGCACCATGCTCGACCTGGCCACCCCGCTGAGCGTCGAGGGGCCCGTGGTCGACGTCGTGGGCACCGGCGGCGACCGCGCGCACACGGTCAACGTCTCGACGATGGCCGCCATCGTGGCCGCCGCGGCGGGCGCCCGGGTCGTCAAGCACGGCAACCGCGCCGCCTCGTCGTCCTGCGGGGCCGCCGACGTCCTGGAGCACCTGGGCATCCGGCTCGACCTCACGCCCGAGCAGACGGCGCGGGTGGCCCGTGAGGCGGGCATCGCCTTCTGCTTCGCGCCCGTCTACCACCCGGCGCTGCGCTTCGCCGGGCCGACGCGCAAGGAGATCGGGGTCCCCACGGTCTTCAACTTCCTGGGCCCGCTGACCAACCCGGCCCGTCCCTCGGCGCAGGCCATCGGCGTCTACGACGCCCGCATGCTCCCGGTGCTCGCCGGCGTCTTCGCCGAGCGCGGTGTCTCCGCCCTGGTCTTCCGCGGCGACGACGGCCTCGACGAGCTGACCATCGCCGACACCTCGACGGTGTGGGTCGTCCGCGACGGCACGGCGACGCAGGCCGCGTTCGACCCGGCCGTGCTCGGCATCCCGCGCGCCGACGTGGGGGCCCTGCGGGGCAGCGACGTGGCGTTCAACGCCCAGGCCGTCCACGACCTGGTACGCGGGAAGACGGGCCCGGTGCGCGACGCGGTGCTGCTCAACACGGCGGCCGCCCTCGTGGCGCTCGACGGGCCCGGCGACGACCTCGACGCGGCCATGGTCGGCGCGTACGCGCGCGCGGTGCGGGCGGTCGACTCCGGCGCCTCGGCCGACACCCTCGACCGCTGGATCGAGATCAGCGGCTCCGTCGCCACCGCCTGAGCGGGCCGCAGGGCCGCACGCAGGCCCCGGCTGGGCGGGCTCAGTGCCTGAGCGGGCCGCCGAGCCGCCTGGGCGGGCTCAGTGGCGCAGGATCATGGTCGGGCCGTCCTTCAGCGAGCTCCACTTGAGCCACTGGGGCCAGTCCTCCTGCCAGTGCCCCCACCCGTTGGTGGGCTCCAGCTTCCGCGGCGAGCCGGTGATGATGATCGGATCGCCGATCAGGGTGTTCTTGATGAACCAGGCCGCGTTGTCCGGGCTGATGTTCACGCACCCGTGGCTCACGTTCGAGTTGCCCTGCGAGCCCACCGACCAGGGCGCGCTGTGCACGTACTCGCCGCTGTTGGAGATCCGTACGGTGTTGTAGACGGTGAGGCTGTAGTACCCGGCCTGCCCGGGCCCGATCCCCGGCGAGGTCATCACGGTGACGGGCTCGCGTGACATGGCCAAATGGACGCCGGAGGTCGTGTAGTACTTCCACTGCCCGCCCTGCCCGGCGCTCATGGGCATCGTGCGGACCTTCTCGCCGTCCCGCCGGACGACCAGCACGTGCTCGTCGGTGCTGCCCTTGGTGATCTGCTTGCGGCCGATCTTGAAGTCGACCCGTACGTCCCGCTTGCCGTACATGCCGGGCCCGCCGCGCACCCCGGCCAGCTTGGCCTCCACCCGCACCTTCGTGTGCGCGGGCCAGTACTTCTGCGGCCGGAAGTCCACATGCTGGTCGTCGAACCAGTGCCAGGCCCCCTCCACCGGCCTGGAGCTGTGGATGGAGAGGTTGCGCTCCACCGAGACCCGGTCGGTGACGGGCGCGTCGAAGGCGATCATGACCGGCATGCCCACCCCGACGGTGAGCCCGGTGTCGTCCTTGTTCGGGGTGATCGTCTTGATGTCGAACGTCTTGTTGCCCTTGACCGTGGAGAACGCGCTCTTGGTCTCGCGCTGCTTCCCCGCGGCGTCGACGGAGACGGTGGTGACCGCGTACGAGGTGCCCGGCCGGGCGGTGCCGAGGCTGCGCCAGCGGGTGCCGTCGGAGCTGAGGATGCCCTTCAGCGGCCCGGCCTTGCCCCCCTCCACCTGTACGCTCTTCAGCTTGCCCTCAGTGGCCGACACGACCACGGGCTGGTCCGTGGGCACGTTCGGGGTCTTGTCGGCCGGAGAGACCCCTACAGGGGCGCCGCGTGCCCCTCCCGCCATGGCGGCCCCCTGGGGTTTCTCGGTCGGACGGCTCGCCGAGCACGCTGTCAGCAGCGCCAAGGCCAGCAGGCCCGCCGTTCCATACGCTCCTCGCCCCACGAGTACTCCCTCGTCCAAGATCGAACCCCTTCTGCCTCCTTTACTACCCTGAGTGACCGATTCACCGCATCCGTACACTGGTAAAGAACACCAAAAAGCGGGCGTCCTCCCCGGGGGAGGGCGCCCGCTCCAGATGTGGGGCTCAGCCTGTGGTCAGTGGGAGAAGTTCCCCCTGTAGTACTGGAACACGAACCCGATCATGGCCATGATGATCAGGAAGACCCCGATCAGGAACATCCAGAAGCCGATCACGAACCCGGCGAAGGCGAAGGCCGCCGCCAGGCACAGGAACAGCGGCCACCAGCTGCTCGGGCTGAAGAACCCGATCTCGCCCGCGCCGTCGCTGATGTCGGCCTGCTTGTTGTCCTCGGGCTGCGCGCCGATGCGCCGCGCGGTGAACATCAGGTAGTAGCCCACCATGAACGCGAACCCGACCGAGATCGCCATGGCGGTGGTGCCGACCGGCTCGCCGTGACCGGTCGCCGCCTTCGTCCAGAACCAGTAGGCGATGTCGACGCCGGCGAAGAACACGCCGCACGCGAGGAACAGCCAACCCTGCACCTTCATCGGGACTCAACCTCCGGGGCGGACTTGCTGGAAGCGTGCGGGTAGTGCAGGTCGAACGCGGGACGCTCGGACCGGATGCGCGGCAGCGAGGTGAAGTTGTGCCGCGGCGGCGGGCACGAGGTGGCCCACTCCAGCGAGCCGCCGTAGCCCCACGGGTCGTCCACGGTGACCTTGGGCGCGCTGCGCCAGGTCTTCCAGACGTTGTAGAAGAACGGCAGCGTCGACGCGCCGAGCACGAACGCGCCCACCGACGAGATCATGTTGAGGTCGGTGAAGCCGTCGGCGGCGCTGTAGTCGGCGTAGCGGCGGGGGAAGCCCGCCATGCCGAGCCAGTGCTGCACGAGGAACGTCGTGTGGAAGCCCACGAACAGCAGCCAGAAGTGCAGCTTGCCGAGCTTGTCGTCGAGCATCTTGCCGGTGAACTTGGGCCACCAGAAGTAGAACCCGGCGAACATCGCGAACACGACGGTGCCGAAGACCACGTAGTGGAAGTGCGCC
>NZ_BAAAZP010000191.1:0-36659 GCF_039536965.1 Nonomuraea antimicrobica
GGCACGCTGTTCGCGCCCGAGCCGCTCGTCGCGCAGGCCGTGGCCGAGGTGCTGGCCGACCAGCTCAGGCGCATCGCCGCGCTGCCCGAGCCCGGCCGGTTCCGGCTGCTGGTGGCGGCCGAGTCGGCGGGGGCGCTGGTCGCCGCCGAGATGTCGCACGACGGCATGCCGTGGGGGCGCGACGTGCACGACGCGCTGCTGACCGAGCTGCTCGGGCCGCGTCCCGTGCACGGCATGCGCCCGGTCAAGCTGCAGGCGCTGGCCGACGAGGTGGCGGCGGCGTTCGGGCGTCCGGTCAACCCCGACTCCGTGCAGCAGCTCGTCAAGGCGTTCAGGGGGGCGGGGGTGGCGCTGAAGACGACCAGGTCGTGGGAGCTGAAGCAGATCGACCACCCGGCGGTGGCGCCCCTGCTGGCCTACAAGGAGCTGGCGCGGCTGTTCAGCTTCCACGGGTGGGTGTGGGCCGACCAGTGGGTGCGCGGAGGGCGGTTCCGGCCGGAATACGTGGTGGGCGGGGTCGTGTCCGGGCGGTGGGCCACCAACGGGGGCGGGGCCCTGCAGATCCCCAAGGTGATGCGGCGGGTGGTGGTGGCCGACGACGGGTGGCGGCTCGTCGTGGCCGACGCGGCGCAGCTCGAACCGCGGGTGCTGGCCGCGATGGCCGGTGACGTGGGGCTGGCCAAGGCGGCCGGGGAGATCGACCTGTACTCTGCGCTGGCCCAGTCGTTCGGCGGCGAGCGCGCCAACGCCAAGATCGCGATGCTGTCCGCCATGTACGGCGGCACCAGCGGCGACGCCTCGAAGTTGCTGGCCGTGATGCGGCAGCGCTTCCCGAAGGCGTACCAGTTCGTCGAAGACGCGGCCAAGGCGGGGGAGGACGGGCGGATCGTCCGGTCGTGGCTGGGGCGCACCAGCCCGCCTCCGTCGGAGCGGTGGCGGGAGCTGGTGTCGGGGCCCGAGGGCGGGCGCGCGGCCCGCGACCGCGGGCGCTTCACCCGGAACTTCGTGGTGCAGGGCACCGCGGCCGAGTGGGCGCTGGCGCTGCTGGCCGTGCTGCGGGGGCGGCTGCCCGAGCCGGCCCGGCTGGTGTTCTTCCAGCACGACGAGGTGATGGTGCACTGTCCTGAGGCGCTGGCCGACGACGTGATCGCGGCCGTGGCGGCGTCGGCGGCCGAGGCCAGCAGGCTGCTGTTCGGGCAGAGCCCGGTGCGCTTCCCGATGGAGGCGGTGGCGGTCGCCTCCTACGCCGACGCCAAGTGACCCCAGCGGGTCGTTCCGGGCGGTGAGGTGTCAGGGGTGCTGGGGGCGGCGGGTGGCGGCGAGCCAGAGGGCCGCCAGGCCGACCATGACGCCTACCACCAGGCCGAGCATGCCGAACCCCAGCCAGCCCACGATCGCGCCCGCCACGATCGTGCCCGTGGCGCCGCAGACGTTCATGAGCAGGTCCGACAGCCCTTGCACGGCGGGCCGCCGGTCGAGCGGGACCGACTCCGTGACCAGCGCCGAGCCCGCCACCAGCCCGCACGACCAGCCCAGCCCCAGCAGCACCAGCGCCGCCGTCACCTGCCACACCCGGTGCCCCGCCGTGCCGGCCAGGACGGCGGCGCTCAGCAGCAGGGCCATGCCGAGCAACAGCACGGGCACCTTGCCCGCCTTGTCGGCCAGCCAGCCCACCACGGGCGACATCACGTACATCCCGGCGATGTGCAGGCTGATCACCAGGCCGATGACGTCCAGGTTCGAGCCGTCGTGGTGGAGCTTGACCGGGGTCATGGACATGACGGAGACCATGGCCGTGTGGCTGACGGCGATCATGACGAGCGCGCGGCGGGCCATCGGCGTGGTACGCAACGTCTGCCAGGCCGTACGGATCGTCCGGCCCCGCCCCGCGTCCGCGTCCCGCTCGCCGTTCACCTCGCGGGCCAGCGTGAGCGGGTCGGGACGGAGGAACCCGATGATGACGACCAGCGCGAGGGCGAACGCCAGCGCCGCGAACGCGAACGGCCCCGCCTTCTCCACCAGCCCGAGCCGCATGCCGATCTGGTCGGCGGGCTTGGCCAGGTTCGGGCCCGCCACGGAGCCGATCGTGGCGGCCCAGACGACCAGCGACAGGTGCCGGGCCGAGCGGTCGCGGGGCGACAGGTCGGTGGCCGAGTAGCGGGCCGCCAGCCCGCCGGCGCTGCCGCCGCCCACCAGGACGAGCCCGACCAGCAGCAGGGGCCACGTCCGCAGGCTGATGGCCAGCACCGAGATCGCGCAGCCCGCCAGCGCCGCCACGTACGCCAGCGACAATCCCGCCCGCCGCCCGCTCCGGCCGGACGCCCTGGCCGTCGGCAGGGCCAGCAGCGCCGCGCCGAGCACGGTGGCCGTGCCCGCGAAGCCGCTGATCACGGTGGAGCCCGACAGCTCGTCCACCACCACGGAGCTGAGTGCCAGCCCGACGGCGACTCCCACGCCGCCCACGATCTGCGCCGCCGACAGGACCACCAGGGTGCGGCGCTGGACGTGCCGAATCCGGTCAGAGGAGGAGAGAGCGGGCTTTGTGGGGGCACTGGTCACCCGTGAAGTCTCGCATAGCTCCTAACACCCCCCAAAGGGGACGCAGACCTCTTTGATCGGGAAAGGTGGCTTTCCCGCACATCACGCCGATTTCCCTCAGGGTGCGACTTCCCTCGCAGCACGATTTCCCTCACAGCACGACGACGGGGTCGCCCTGCGCGATGCGGCCGGGCCCGTCGGGGATCAGGTTGACGCCGAACCAGACCTTGCCGTCGCGCTTGCGGTGGCGCGACAGCGTCCTGATCGGCTCCTTGCCCTTGCGGTAGGTCGTCGTGTCGACCGTCGTCAGCACGCAGCGGTCGCAGCCCTTGGCCACGCGGAAGTCCACCTCGCCGATGCGTACCCGCTGCCAGCCGTCCTCGGCGAACGGCTCCCCGGCCCCGGCCACCACCACGTTCGGCCGGAACCTGCGCATCGGCAGCGGCGTCGGGGGCTCCTCGCCCAGCTCCAGCGCGGTCTCGGCGATCCAGTCGTCGAGCCTTGCGAGCGAGGCGGACGAGGTGAGCAGCAGCGGGTAGCCGTCGGCCAGGCTCACCCGGTCGCCCGGCCGGCCGTAGGCGGGATTGACCGGTCGCCGGGTCGGGTCGTCGAGCCACATCAGCCGGACCGGCCGGCCGGCCAGCCCCGTCAGCCACGCGGCGGCGGCGTCCCCGCAGTCGGTGAGGCCGAGGGGGACGCCATGCAGGCTCACCGTGGTCAGCCCCGTGATCGGCGCTCCTTCTCGCGTCGGGGGCGTCACCCGCAGGGGCTCAGCGTGCGGGCCGGTCAGCGTGAGGCCGTCGCCGTCGAGCCGGGCGACGCAGGCCAGCAGGCGCGGCACCACGCGGGCGGTGAGGGTCGTGCCCGTCTCGTCCGTGACGAGGTAGCGCCGGTCGCCCGCCAGCCCCCACGGCCGCACCTCGGCCTCCGTCACCTCGTGTCCCGCGGTGGACTTGACGGGGTAGAAGGAGATGCTCGCCAGCTTCACACAGCAGACCGTATCTCAGCGATCTCGGCGGACTCCGGCGCGGGCGAGTCCCCGCGGTGCAGGGCCGCGGCGAGCACCACGGTCGCCAGGGCGGCCACGCCGATCGCGGCGCCGATCCAGGCCACGGAGGGGTAGCCGAGTCCGGCGTCGATGGCCACCCCGCCGAGCCACGGGCCCGCGGTGATGCCGACGTTGAAGGCGGAGACGTTCAACGCGGCGGCCAGCGTGGGGGCGTTCTTGGCCAGCGTGAAGGGACGGGCGCTCAGCACCGGGTTGGTGCCGAACCCGAACAGGCCGAGCAGGAAGATCAGCGGGATGACGAGGAGCGCGACGGAGGCCGACAGAGCCAGCGCGGCCGAGGTCAGGACGACACCGGTGACTCCGGCGAACAGGAGCGGGAGCGGCCGCGCGTCGGCGATCCGGCCGCCGACGGTGATCCCGATCAGCGAGCCCACGCCGTACAGGGCCAGGACGGCGGGCACCCAGGCCGCGTCCAGGCCGGTGACGTCCGTCAGGAACGGGCTCAGGTAGCTGAAGGAGGACAGCAGCGCGCCCGTGGTCAGCGCGGTGGTGGCGTAGGCGAGCCAGAGGCGGGGCAGGCGCATCGAGCGCAGTTCGTCGGATACGCGCGGTACGGCCTCCGCGGCGGGACGGCCGCCCGGAATCGTGGCCAGCACGCCGATGCCGGCCAGCACCGACAGGCCGGCGACCGCCCAGAACGCGGCCCGCCAGCCCAGGTGCTGGCCGATCACCGTACCGGCGGACAGGCCGACGATCGTGGCCACGGTCAGCCCGCCGGCCAGCACGCTCATGGCCCTGGCGCGGGCGTTGGCGGGCACCAGGCTGATCGCGGCGAGGGCGGCCACGGCCCAGAACCCGGCGTACACGAAGGCGCCCACCACGCGCGTGGCGAACAACACCGCGTAGCTCGACGTCAGCGCGCCCGCGACGTGCGTGAGGGCGAAGATCGCCAGGAACGCGAGCAGCACCGTACGGCGGGGCCAGCGCAGCGTGACCACGGCCAGCACCGGCGCGCCCACCATCATCCCGATGGCGAACGCCGAGATCAGCAGCCCCGCGTCCGGCACGGACACCCCGAGGTCCCTGGCCAGCTCGGGGAGCAGCCCGGCCAGCATGAGCTCAGAGGTGCCCTGAGCGAAGATCGAAAGGCCCAGTATGTAGACGGCCAACGGCATGAAGACATTCCTCCGACAGTTTTAGATTGATCAGTTCAAAATCAGGGCGTGAAAAATTCAGAAGGTGGCCAGTGCGACGTTCGCGATCGACTCGAGCGTGGCCCGGTCGGCCCCGCCGCGCGCCGCGACGCGCAGGCCGCCGACCGTGGTGGAGACGAAGTGGGCCAGGGCCAGCGGGTCGTGCGTGGTGGCGAGCTCGCCGCGCGCGCGGGCGGTCTCGATCGCTGCTCTGATCGTCTGGATCCGGCTGTCGTTGTTGCGGCGCAGCAACTCCGCGATCTGCGGATCGTGCGGGCCCAGCTCGACCAGCGCGTTGACCACCATGCAGCCCGCCGGGTCGTCCGGGTCGGGATCGATCGCCCGCTGCAGCACCGTGCGGATCTTCTCCTGGATGGGCAGCTCGCTCTCCATCAGCTCGGCGAGTTGCGCGTTCTGTCCGGCCATGTAGTGGCGTAGCGCGCGTTCGTACAGGTCGTGTTTGCTCACGAACGTGTTGTAGATGCTGCTGCGGCCGAGGCCGGTCGCGGTGCACAGGTCCTGCGTCGAGGTGGCCTCGTAGCCGGCGTCCCAGAACGCCAGTATGGCCGCCTCGACCGCCCGTTCCTCCTCGAACTTCCTCGGTCGCGCCACGACGGGTACGCTACACGTTATGTACGGATCAGTTCAATACCTCAGTCGGCCTGCCGGAACGTGTCCAGGAACACCCTGCGGGTGCCGGCCTGGTCGTCCCACTTCAGCTCGGGCAGGTCGAACGTGATCTTGTACGCGGTCGTGTCGTCGACCGAGACGTACCTGGTGAGCGCGTGCATGGGGACGCCGTTGCCGGTCGTGTAGGTGTACTCCCAGTCGGCGGCCCGCCGGCCCCGGTAGTCCACGGCCTGCAACTGCACCTGGATGTAGCTCTCCAGCCCGCCTGCCGCCTCCTGGCGGCCCAGCTCCGCGAGGCCGCCGTCGGCCTGCGGGCCGGCCCGCTCGACGAGGACGCGCATGCCGGAGTCCTTCGGCCCGCTGAACGTCGCCACGCCGTCAGCCGTGGCGAGCTTCCAGTCCTCCGGCACGGCGGCGGCGAACCCGGTGCCGGCGTGCTCGGTGTAACCGGCGGGCACGGGGGAGGGGTCCGTCGGCTGCGCGTCCGCGGGGCCCTCGGTGGTGGCCGACGTGGTCGCGGGCGGCGCCTCGGCGGAGCCGCCGGACAGGATGCCGGAGAGGGTGCCGGAGAGGATGACCGCCACGGCGCCCACGACGACGGCCACGGCCAGCAGGGCGCTGACGATCGTGAGCGGCGTGGGACGGCCGCCGCGTACCCAGGGGCCGTCGTCGTCCTCCCTCCGGCGGCTCTTCCCCGTGCGGGGGCCGGTGCCGGGCAGCGTCGCCAGGCGGCCGCGGCCGACGTCGTCCGACAGGCCGCGCGACTGCTCCCGCAGGTCGTCGGCCGAGGCCAGCGGCCACGGGGTGGCCCCGCCTGGCCTGCTGGAGGTGCGGCTGTCGCTGGTCAGGGGCAGGATCGGCGGCGGATGAGGGACCCGGGGACCGTCGAGGTCGTCGTCGGGACCACGGCCGATCCGGGGCCCCGAGGGCGCGCTGAAGGACGGCTGGGGGCCTGAGGTGCTGGCCAGGGAGTCGTACGGGCCTGAGGTACTCGCGAGTGAGTCGTACGGACCGGAGGTGCCGGCCAGGGAGTCGTAGGGACCGGAGGTGCTCGCCAGGGAGTCGTATGGGCCTGAGGTGTTCGCGAGCGAGTCGTACGGGCCGGAGTTGCTCGCCAGGGAGTCGTACGCGCCGGAGGTGCTCACGGGCGGGTCGATCGGCCGGCCGGTCGCCGGGTCGTACGGCACCCGTACCGGCCCCGAGGGGGTCTCCACGATTCGCGAGGGCAGCGGCCCCGACGGGGTGTCCAGCGGCGGCAGCAGCCCGGCGGGCGTGGGGTCGACCGGGCTGGGCAGCACCTCGGGGGTAGGCGGCCTGGGCGCGCCGTGCGCCCGCAACACCGTCTCCAGCAGCTCGATGACCTGGGCGGAGGTCAGCCGTTCCGCCGGGTTCTTGCGCAGCAGGCCCTCGATCACCGGCAGGAGCGCCCCGGCGCGCTGTGGCCTGATCGGGTCCTGCGTGAGGACGGAGCCCAGCACCGCCACCGGGTCGGGCCCTTCGTACGGCGGCCGCCCCTCGACGGAGGTGTACAGGGTGGCCCCGAACGACCACAGGTCGGCCGCCTGCGTGATCGGCCGGCCGGACAGGCGCTCCGGCGGGATGTACGCGGGCGACCCCATGAGCAGCCCGGTCTGCGTGATCGTGACGTCGCCCTCGATGGCCGCGATGCCGAAGTCGGTCAGCACCACCCGGTCGGAGGTCAGCAGCACGTTGCCCGGCTTGATGTCGCGGTGCAGGATCCCGGCGGCGTGGGCGTGCATGAGGGCGTCCAGCACCCGGATGCCGATCTCGGCGGCCTGGATCACCGGCAGCGGCCCGCTCTGGCGTACGGCCTGCTCCAGCGACCACGCCCGGACCAGCTCCATCACGATCCAGGGGCGGCCGTCCTCCTCGACCACGTCGTGCACGGTCACGATGCCGGGATGGGTCAGCCGTGCGGCGGACCGGGCCTCGCGCAGCATGCGCCGGTGCGCCACCTGTTTGCCCGCGTGGTCGAGCCCGTACGGGAGGATCAGCTCCTTGACCGCCACGTCGCGGTCGAGCAGCACGTCGTGGGCGTGCCACACCATGCCCATGCCGCCCCTGCCGACCGGCGACATCAGCCGGTAGCGCCGCCCCACGAGCCGGCCCTGGCCGCCCTGCGGCGGGCCTCCCGCGGCACCTCCTTCTGGGCCGGGTCCGCTGAGCAAGCGGTCGGCTGCCATGTTCCCGCCCCCATCTCGCCTCATCCGTCACGTGCGTTCATCACGCTACTTGCAGATTGTGGAGGATCGACACGATATCTGTGGGGAATACACAAGGGAAGGTGAAGTCGCTTTACAGCGGTTCTGACGTGCTGAAATATCGCAAATAAAATTGATCACTTACTCAGATCGGCCAGAGCGCGCAAAGCATCGGTGAACGCCTCCACCGGCGGTTCGACCAGGCCCGCGCCGACCTGGCCGGTGCCCGCGACGCGGCCCGCGATCCCCGTGTTGACCACCGGCAGCAGGCCCGTACGCGCCACGAGCGTGAGGTCGATGCCGACCGGCGTGCCCCGGAATCCGAGGCCGGGGATCTGGTAGGCGGGGTGCTCGGTGAGCGTGATCTCGTACATGGAGCGGGTGGCCCGCACCGCGTCCTCGACCTCGCCGCCCACGAACCGGACGATCGCCGGCGAGGCCGCCATCGCGAACCCGCCCAGCCCCGACGTCTCGGTGATCGTGGAGTCGCCGATGTCCGGGTTGGCGTCGGCCGGGCCGTACGAACCCAGGTAGAGCCCGTCGGGCACCCCCGCGGGGCCGGTGAACCAGCGCCCGCCCAGCCCCGACACCTGCACGCCGAAGTCGGTGCCGTTCCTCGCCATCGCGACGACCAGCGAGGAGCCGGGCACGTCGCGGGCCGCGTCGGTGCTGACCTTGGCCGCGGCCATGCCGGCGTTGAGGAAGAAGTGGTCGTTGCCGCCGATGAAGCGCAGCACGTCGGCGGCCTCGGCGGGGGCCGCCGCCACGACGGCCGGGGCCAGCTCGCGCAGCAGGAGCGAGGTGGCGGCCCGGTTGCGGTTGTGCAGCTCGTCGCCCATCTGCAGGGCCTGCGCGATCAGTGAGCGCAGGTCGATCGGGCCCGTACGCTCCAGCGCCGCCGCCAGGGCCGGGCCGAGCACGCGGTCCATCCAGCGCAGCCGGTCGAGGACCTCGGGACCGTACGCGCCGTACCTGAGCACCTTGCCCAGTCCCTCGTTCAGCGAGCAGTAGGCGGTGCCGCCGTGCTCGTCGTCGCGCACCTCGAACAGCCACATGGACGGGCTCACCACGCCCGCCATCGGGCCCACGGCGGCGTGCTCGTGACAGGGGCTCAGCGTGACCGCGCCCGCCGCGAGCGCCTCCCCGGCCTCGTGCTCGTCCGCGGCCAGGCCCTCCAGCACCATCGCGCCGATCAGCGCGCCGCGCATGGGGCCCGAGGCGCGTTCCCACGTGATCGGCGGGCCCGCGTGCAGGAACGTGCCCGCGTCCAGCACCTCCGACGCCCGCCGCACGCCCACCAGGTGCGGGCGCGCGGAGACCAGCCTGCCCACGGCCAGCTCGTTTGCCGCCTCCCTGCGCGGATCGGACAGCACCCGCTCCAGCGCCCGCGCGGTACCGGGCAGCGGCGGACGCCACTCGACCGGCACCGTCGCGACGGCCTGCGCGCGCAGCGCCTCGTCCAGCAGCCCCGTGCCGACGGTGATCACGCGGGGCGCGGCGTTGAGCAGGGTCACAGGAGGCTCCTCGCGTGGCGGGCGGCCTGGGCGTTGGAGGTGAAGACGGCCGCGCCCGCCTCGCGGAAGGCCGCGGCCTGCCGGTGCAGGTCCTGCGGGTCGCCCTCGGTGCCGATCAGGGCGATCACGACCGTGGCCGGCGTACGGGCCACCGCGTGCGCCAGCGAGGCCGCCGGGTCGGGGTCGGCGCCGTGGCCGAGCACGACGTCCATGAGCACCACGTCCGTCTCACCGGCCCGGCCCAGGGCCTCCACCCGCAGCGCCGGATCGATCATCGGGTGCGCCCTGCCCCTGGTGTAGGCGTCGTCGCCGAAGTCCACGAAGTCGCCGCCCCCGGCCAGCAGCGCCGCCTCCGCGCTCAGCGTGCCACCGGCGTACAGGCCCCTGATCCGCTCGGGCGCGGGACGCGTACCGCGCCAGGCGGGCCACGACGGCCACTCGGGGACGGGCCTGCCGAGCGCGCGCAGCGCCTGCTCGGTCGCCTGGGTCAGGTCGGGCGCCCCTTCGCCCAGCAGGGCCCGTACCACGGGCGTGCGCGGTGGCTCCGCCTCCAGGGCCCGTGCCACCTCGGGGTCGGGCGGCTTGGAGACCAGCACGATCAGCTCGGTCGCCGGGTCGTCGTCCAGCATGCGCAGCGCGCGCCGCGTGGACAGGCCGCCCACCTCGGCCGACAGGTCGCGCCCGCCCACGCCGAGCACATGGCTGACGCCCGTGCCCGCCCAGTCGAGCAGGCACGTCACCTGCTGCGCGCCCGTGCCCGACGCGGCCACCACGCCGACAGGGCCGGGGGACAGGACGTTCGCGAAGCCCAGACCGGCCCCGGCGATCACGGCGGTGCCGCAGTCCGGCCCCATGACCAGGACGTCCCTGGCCTCGGCCAGCTCCTTGAGCAGGCGCTCGCTCTCGACGGGCACGCCGTCGCTGAAGATCATGACCGGCAGCCCGGCCTCGACGGCGTCCAGGGCCTCGAAGAAGGCGTACTCGCCGGGCGTGGAGATCAGGACGAGGTCGGCGGGCCCACGGGCGGCGGCGGAACGGGTGGTCAGCGGCGGCTGGTCCCCTGCTGCGCCGTGCGCGCGGGAGGAGGAGGCGGCCAGCCGCCGATCGGCCTCCCGCACGGCCGCGTCCGTGTCGCGGGCCCGTACCGCGATCACCAGGTCGCCCGGCCCCGCCTCCTGAACGCCGAAGCCCAGCTCCCGCAGGATCGAGACGTTGAGGTCGGTCGCCATCGCGACCATGGCGGCCTGCACGCCGGGCAGCTCCGACAGCGCGCGGCTGACCCGCATGAGGGCGACCGAGTCGTGGTAGGCGCCCCTCCGTACGAGCACCGCCTGCGGCAGGCCGTTCACCGGCCACCGCTCAGCGACAGCACGGCCCGTACGCCGATGGTGACGCCCTGGGCCAGGTCGGCGCCCGAGGTGTGACCGAGGCGGTGCAGGCGGCGCAGGGCCGGTTCGAGCGCCTGCCGTCCGGCCACGCCGCGCAGCACCGCGATCACTTCGGGGCTGGCCTCGCCCTTGGCCGCGCAGTGCAGGAGCGTGGCCGAGATCGGCGTCGTACGGGTGCGGGCGTCGTACGTGACGGTCGCCGCCAGCCAGTCGGCCAGCCAGACCGCCCGCCGCGTACCCGCCGCCGCGCCCAGATGCCGCAACGCCACCAGCAGCCCTGCCAGCACGTCGTCACCGCTCGGCGTCAGGCCGGGCCCGAGACCGACGAGCCGCTCCGCCGCCGTCACCACACCCAGCAGCCAGCCCTTCGCGCAACTGTCGGCGAGCAGTTCCACGGCGCCGTCGCCCGCCAGCCCCGCCCCCGGCGGGTCGCCCAGCACGGCCGCCACCTGCGCCAGCCGGTCCCGATCCACCCGGCCCAGCGGCGGCGAGGGGTCCCACCAGCGGCGCACGCCCAGGCTCAGCGGGCCCAGGTCGATCACCCGGTCGCCCACCGAGGCTTCGTCACCCACCGTGACGTGCGGCAGCGGGGTGGCCAGCAGCACGGAGTTCGGCAGCCGCGTCGCCTCACCGGTGATGACGGCGATCACCGCAGGCTCAACATCGGTCCTGACCTCGAGATAAACCCCCTCGGCGAACGTCGCCAGGACACGGGCGGGACGACGCTGGCCCTCCAGCACGGGCCGCACCGCCGTGCTGGCCGCGCCCGTGACGTGGGCGCGGGTACGCCGCGCATGAGTACTGACGGTCACCTGACCTCCCAACCGACCTTGGACCTGACCGTAGAACGACCGTTGAACCCTCCGTACGGGTAAATTTGCCAACAGTGAGCGGGAAGGTTGGCTCTTCCTGACAGACCGCTTCCGGGGTCACAATCTCCCCATGGAACCCCCCGTCCGCCTCGCCAGCACCGGCACGATCATTCACGGCGTGTCCGTCGAGGAGGTGCTCGGCGTGTCCACCCTCGCCGAGGCCAGGCTGATCGCGGGGGAGAGCGGGCTGGGCCGCATCGTGCAGCGGCTCAACGTGATGGAGGTGCCCGACATCCTGGCCTGGGTCAAGCCGCACGAGCTGCTGCTCACCACCGGCTACCCGCTGCGCAACACCCCGCAGTCGCTCGGCCGGCTGGTCGCCGACCTGGACGAGCGCGGCCTGGCCGCCCTGGCCATCAAACTCGGCCGGTACGTGGACACGCTGCCCGACGAGATGGTCGAGCAGGCCGACCGGCTCGGCTTCCCCCTCATCCTGCTGCCGAACGACGTCGGCTTCGACGACATCCTCAACCAGGTGCTCACCGACATCCTCAACCGCCAGGCCGCCGTACTCGCCCGCGCCGAGGAGGCCCACCGGGCGCTGGTGCAGGTGGTGCTGGCCGGGGGCGGGCTCGACGAGGTCACCGCCGAGGTGGCCACGCTCCTCGACGTGTCCGTGGCCGCCGTGGACGGTTCCGGCCGGGTGCTGGCCACCGCCGGTCCCGCCGACCATGTGACCGTCCTGTGCGAGTCGATCTCCAGCGAGGGCCCGCCGGGACGGGTACGCGCGTTCGCCTCCGTACCCGTCCTGGCCGGCGGCCACCACCACGGCAGGATCGTGGCCTACAGCCCGTCGGGAGCCATCAGGGACAGCGACGTCGGCATCCTCGAACGCGCCGCCACCGTCGCCGCGCTCGTCGTCACCCGGCAGGAGGCGGTCAACGCCGTCGAGAGCAAGTACCGCGCCGACTTCCTGCGTGACGTGCTCACCGGCCGGGCCGGCGCGGCCGACCGGGTGACCGCCAGGGCCGGGGCGTTCGGGTGGGACCTGGCGCGGCCGGTGGTCGTCCTGGTCGCCGAGCTGGACCCCGACGGCGACGAGCGCAGCGCCCAGGACCGGCTGGTCTCGTGCTGGACCGCCGCCATCCGCAGGCACGACCCGCAGGCGGCGGTGGCGGGGTTCTCGCACGAGGTGGTGGCCGTGGTGGGCGCCGCCACCGACGCCGCCAGGGTGGCCAGGGACGCCGCCGCGGCCTTCCTCGACGTGCCGCCCGCCACGTTCTCGACCGGCACCTCGCGGCCGAGCCCGGGGGCGGAGACGCTGCCGGAGGCGTACTCGCAGGCGCTCAAGGCCGCCCGGGTGGGCCGCCAGCTCCACGGGCCGGGGGCGGTGGCCCACTTCGACCAGCTCGGGGTTTACCGGCTGCTGTCGCTGGTGAACGACACCGACGAACTGCACGCGTTCGTCCGCGAGACGCTGGGGCCGCTCGCCTCCGACGACGACGCCGAGAACGCGGACCTGCGGCGCACGCTGCAGGCGCTCCTGGAGACCAACCTCAACGTGGCCGAGACGGCGCGGCGGCTGCACTTCCACTACAACACGCTGCGCTACCGCATCGGGAAGCTGGAGCGGCTGCTCGGCACCTTCACCGACGACCCGCACCTGCGCCTCAACCTCACGCTGGCCCTGCACGTGCTGCGCATGCGGGGGATCTGACCGTCCGGGGTCCCGGGCCGTGGTCCTAGGCTTGGGCAGCGTGGACTTCGAACTGCGCTCCGACTTCATCCCGCTGTGTGACCTGCTGAAGTACTGCGGGATCACGGAGACGGGCGGCATGGCCAAGCACCTCATCGCCGAAGGGCTGGTGCGGGTGGACGGAGAGGTGGAGCTGCGCAAGCGAGCCAAGATCCGGTCGGGTCAGGTGGTCAGCGGCGACGGCTTCTCGATCAGGGTGGAGTGACGCGAGAACGAGGCACGGAAAGTCACCGCGAAATTACGCATTGTTTACTAGTATCGGGCGCGCCGACGAAAAGAAACGGCCCCCGTGACGGGGGCCGTAGTACCCGGGATCGTAGCCCCGGGCGGGTAGCTACATGGTAGGACGTGATGGCGGTGCGCGACGGCAGAACGGACGTGGTCATGCTCGTCTCGGCCGACTCCGACCTGTGCGCCGCGATCGACGCCATCAGGCGCGGCGATCTGGAACGCTCCACCAAGACCAGGGTCATCACCGTCTTTCCGCCGAAGAGGCGCTCGGCAAGCCTGCGGCGGGCATGTTGGGTGCGCTGGGCAAGAAGAAACGGCCCTCGTGGTGAGGGCCGTAAAGCCCGGGAGCTGAGTGCCGGGCGTTCTGGCCCCAGGCTAGGAGAGCATGCGGTCCGTGACAAGCCGAATGGTGTGAGTGGCCGTTCTCCGCGAGGTTTTCTCTGGTGGGCGGGGCGGATTTGGCAGATCATGCCCGTGTAGGAGCGGGCCGGCGGGCCTAATGTGCCCGCAACGGAACGGGTCGCCGGCCCAGCGCCCAGCACAAGAGGGGCTCGCATGGTTGTGGGATGGACCAAACACGGTGACGGCAAGCACCTGGCTCCCGGCGAGGTGGTCAGGCCCGACGAGAGGCTGAGCTGGCCCCGGATGGTGGGGTTCGGGGCGCAGCACGTGATCGCGATGTTCGGCGCGACGTTCGTCTTCCCCCTCGTCATGGGGCTGGACCCGAACGTGGCCGTGATGATGTCGGGTGTCGCGACGATCCTGTTCCTGCTCATCGTGAAGGGCAAGGTCCCCAGCTACCTGGGCACCAGCGCCTCCTTCCTGGGCGGCGTGGTCGCGATCAGGGCCGCGGTGGGCGGCGACACCGGCGGGGCGGACGCCCTGGTGACCGGCGCCATCCTGGTCGCCGGGCTGGTGCTGGCGCTGGCCGGGCTGGCCATCCACTTCCTCGGCGTCGGCGTCATCCACCGGGTCTTCCCGCCCGTGGTGACCGGCGCGGTCGTGATGCTGATCGGGTTCGGGCTGGCGTTCGTGGCGGCGGACAACTACTGGCCGCAGGACCACTGGGTCGCGCTCGCCACGATGCTGATCACGTTCGTGGTGATCGTGCTGTTCAAGGGGTTCCTCGGGCGGATCGGGGTGCTGGTCGGGCTCGTGGCCGGGTTCGGGCTGTCGTGGGTGCTGGATCGGGTCGCGGGGCCGGTCACGTCCGTGCTGCCGGGGGTCAACCTGCGCGACGCCGCGGGGGCGAGCTGCCCGGCCGAGGGGACGTACTGCGTGGCCACGGCCTTCCCGCACGATCGGGTGAGCTTCGACGCGGTGGCGGCCGCGCCCTGGTTCGGGCTGCCGGACTTCCACGGGCCCGACTTCAGGACCTCCGCCGTGCTGCTGGTGCTCCCCGCCGTGATCGCGTTGATCGCGGAGAACATCGGGCACGTCAAGGCCGTGGGCGAGATGACCGGGACGGACCTGGACCCGTACGTGGGCAGGGCCGTGCTGGCCGACGGCGTCGGCACCATGGTCACCAGCGCCGTCGGCGGTTCCCCCACGACCACGTACGCGGAGAACATCGGCGTCATGGCGGCCACCAAGGTGTACTCAACGGCGGCCTACTACATCGCGGGCGTCATCGCGATCCTGTTCGGGCTCTGCCCCAAGTTCGGGGCGCTCATCGCGGCCACGCCGGGTGGCGTGCTCGGCGGCGTGACCGTCATCCTGTACGGCATGATCGGCCTGCTCGGCGCCAAGATCTGGATCGAGAACCGGGTGAACTTCGCCGATCCCGTGAACATGGTTCCGATCGGGGCGGGCATCATTCTGGCCATCGGACCTGTGAGGCACCTCATCAGCGGGGAGTTCGTCCTGGAGGGCATCACGCTCGGCACGATCGTCGTGCTGGGTGGCTACCACTTGCTGCGCGCCATCGCCGGGCGCACTCCCGAGCCCGTACGGAGCGAGGTGTGAAGCCGCCGCCGTTCATCCACCACGCGCCGCGCGACCTCGGCGCGGCTCTGCGGACCCTCGCCGAGGTGCGCGGGAAGGTGCTGGCGGGCGGGCAGAGCCTCATCCCCATGCTCAACATGCGGCTGGCCGCGCCCGAGCACCTCGTCGACATCAACCGGGTGGCCGGGCTGGACACCGTCGAGACGACCCCGGCGGGGGTCCGGGTCGGCGCGCTGGTCAGGCACTCCGAGGCCGAGCGGGCGGGGCTGCATCCGCTGCTGACGCGGGCGCTCAAGCTGGTCGCCCATCCCGTGATCCGCAACCGGGGGACCGTGGTGGGCAGCCTCGTGCACGCCGATCCGGCGGCCGAGCTGCCCGCGGTGCTGGCCGTGCTGGGCGGGCACGTACGGGTGGCCCGCCGGGACGGGAACGGCGGCATGGCCGTGCGGGACGTGCCGGCCGGGGAGTTCTTCGTCGGGCCGATGGAGTCGGACGTCCGGCCGGACGAGCTGGCCGTGTCGGCGTTCTTCCCGGCGCTGGGGGAGGGCGCCGGGGTCGCGTTCGAGGAGGTGGCCCGCAGGCACGGCGACTACGCGCTGGCGGGCGTGTGCGCCGTGGTCAGCCCGGGAGAGGTGGTCACGGCCAAGGTGGCGTGCATCGGGGTCGGGCCGGTGCCCGTCGTCGTGGAGCTGGACGCGGGCGAGACCGACTGGCGCGCGGTGGCGGCCCGCGTGCGCGACGCCACCGAACCCGAGGACGACATCCACGCCTCAGCCGCCTACCGCAGGCACCTGGTGGGCGTGCTGGCCGAGCGGGCGCTGCGCAACGCGGCGCGGGAAGGGGCGGCGGCCCGTGGAGCATGAGATCACCCTCGTCGTGAACGGCGTCGCCCGGCGCGTACGCGTGCCGGCGCGGCGGCTGCTGTCCGACTGCCTGCGGCACGACCTCGGCCTGACCGGCACCCACGTGGGCTGCGAGCACGGCGTCTGCGGCTGCTGCACGGTGCTGCTCGACGGCCTGCCGATACGTTCGTGCCTGACGTTCGCCGTGACGGTGGACGGCGCCGAGCTGACCACCGTGGAAGGGCTGGCGGACGCGGACGGCGGGCTGTCGCCGGTGCAACGGGCCTTCGCCGAGTGCCACGGGCTGCAGTGCGGGTTCTGCACGCCGGGCTTCCTGTGCACGGTGACCGCCCTGCTCAGGGAGAACCCGGCCCCCACCGAGGAGGAGGTGCTGGAGGGCATCTCGGGCAACCTGTGCCGCTGCACCGGCTACCAGAACATCGTCAAGGCCGTCCACCGGGCCGCCGAGCTGCTGGCGGAGGAGGCATGACGACGAGGCTGTTCGGGGAGCCCGTACCGCGCAGGGAGGATCCGCGGCTGCTCACCGGGCAGGGCCGCTACCTCGACGATCTGGGTCACGACGCGCTGGCGGCGGCGTTCGTACGGTCGCCGCACGCCCACGCCCGCATCCGCGACATCGACGTGGGCCCGGCGCTCGACGTGGAGGGGCTCGTCGCCATCTACACCTGGGAGGACCTGCCCGAACGCGTCGGCCGGGCCCTGCCGCTGCTGATCCCGCACCCCGCGCTCACCCACGGGCGCACCGCCTACCCGCTGGCCAGGGACGTCGTCAGGCACGTCGGCGAGCCGGTGGTCATGGTCGTGGCCACCGACCGCTACGCCGCCGAGGACGCCTGCGCGCTCATCGAGGTCGACTACGAGCCGCTCAAACCGGTGGTGGGCCTGGCGGAGGCCGTTCAGGGGGCCCAGCTCGTGCACCGGGACGTGCCGGGGAACGTCGGCGCCCACCTCGTCCAGGAGGTTCCCGCGGCCGACGGGCGCGGCGCGAGGGAGGCCATCGAGACCGCCCCGCACACGCTCGCGTTCCGGCTCGACATCGAGCGCAGCGCCAGCATGCCGCTGGAGGGCCGCGGCGTGTACGCCCGCTGGGACGGCCGCGACCTGCGCGTCTACTCCAGCACCCAGACCTCCACCAGCGTGCGCATGGCCGTGGCCGCCGCGCTCGAGCTGCCGCTGCCACAGGTCGAGGTGATCGCCCCCGACGTCGGCGGCGGCTTCGGCGTGAAGATCGTGCACCCGTGGCCCGAGGAGGTGCTCGTTCCGTGGGCCGCCATGACGCTCGGGCGCGAGCTGAAGTGGGCCGAGGACCGCAGGGAGCACTTCGTGGCCTCGGCGCACGAGCGGGCGCAGGTGCACTACGTGCGCGTGGGGTTCGACGACGACGGGCGCGTGCTGGGGCTGGACGTGACGATCCTGCACGACCACGGCGCCTACACGCCGTACGGGATCATCGTGCCCATCGTCACCTCCACGCAGCTTCTCGGGCCGTACAAGCCGGGGGCGTACCGGGTCGAGTTCACCGCCGTCTACACCAACACCGTGCAGGTCACCCCCTATCGCGGGGCCGGGCGGCCGCAGGGCGTGTTCTGCATGGAACGCACGATGGACAAGATCGCCCGATACCTGGGCAAGGACCGTACGGAGGTGCGGGAGGTCAACTTCATCCGGCCCGAGGAGTTCCCGTACGACCAGGGGATGACCTTCCAGGACGGCCGGCCGCTGATCTACGACAGCGGGAACTACCCCGAGCTGCTCCGCATGATCAAGGAACTCATCGGCTGGGACTCCTTCGAGCGCCGCCCGGGGCGCGGCATCGGGATCGGCTGCTACGTGGAGGGCACGGGCGTGGGGCCGTACGAGGGCGGGCACGTGCAGGTCACCTCCGACGGACGCGTCCACGTCTCCACCGGGCTCACCTCACAGGGGCAGGGCCACGAGACGGTCTTCGCCCAGATCGCCGCCACCGAGCTGGGCGTGCCCATCGACCGCGTCAGCGTGGTCACCGGCGACACCCGCCGCTTCGGGTACGCGGTGGGCACCTTCGCCTCCAGGGCCGCCGTCGTCAGCGGCAACGCCGTCGCCCTGGCCTGTAGGAAGGTACGCGAGAAGGCGCTGCGCATCGCCGCCGACGCGCTGGAGGCGAACCCCGCCGACCTCGACATCGCCGACGGGATCGTGCACGTGAGCGGGACACCGGCCGCCTCCATCCCGCTGTCCACGGTGGCGGTGCTGGCCAACCCGCTGCGTTACGCCTTCGACGAGGAGACGGCCAAGGCGACCCAGTTCGCCGGCGCCGCCGCCCCCGACCGCCCGCCCGTGGCCGAGGGGGACGAGCCGGGGCTGGAGGGCAAGGACTACTACTCGCCGATCCGGTCCACGTTCGCGGCCGGGATGCACGCCGCCATCGTCGAGACCGACCCCGACACCGCCGAGATCACCGTCGCGCGCTACGCCGTCGTGCACGACTGCGGGCGGCTGATCAACCCGATGATCGTCGAGGGGCAGATCCACGGCGGGGTGGCCCAGGGCATCGGCGGCGCCCTGTACGAACGCATGGTCTACGACCAGCACGGGCAGCTCGTCAACGCCTCCTTCATGGACTTCCTCATGCCGTACGCCACCGAGATCCCGCACATCGAGACCGGCCACCTGGAGACGCCCTCGCCGCTCAACCCGCTCGGCGTCAAGGGGGCAGGGGAGGCCGGCGTGATCCCGGTCTCCGCCGTCATCGCCTCGGCCCTGGAGGACGCCGAGGGCATCGAGATCGACCGCATGCCCATCTCGCCGTCCGAGCTGTTCGACCTGCGCACCGCCCGCCCGGAGTGAGCGGTGCCGGCGCGGCGCGGTGAGGGTTGCGGTGAACCCGGTTCGGGAGCGCTGCGTACCTCAAGACATGACGACATTCCCACGTCTGGCCGCTCTCGCGCTGCTGGCCGGACTGGCCGCCGCCTGCTCCTCCGGGGGCGGCGGCGGCCAGGTCGCGGCGGGCGCGCAGCGGGCCGTCGCCGCGCCCCTGACCGTCGAGCAGCTCTCGGCCAAGGTCGGGTGCGCGCCGAAGCTGCAGGTCGACGCCACTGAGCTGCGTACGGGGTACTGCAAGACCCCCGACGGCGAGTTCTTCGTGACGACGTTCCAGACCCAGGCAGGGAAGGACGCCTGGATGGACGCCGCCCCCGAGTACCACCCGCACCTCGTCGGGAACCTGTGGACGGTGCTGTCCAGCAGGAAGGTGCTCGATCTGCTCAAGGAACGGCTCGGCGGAGACCTGCACCTCACCGACCACAGGAAGAAGATGCAGGTGGTCGGGTGAGGAGGCCGGTTTCCTCACCCGTTCTGAGGTGATCGCCCGATCAGCGCAGGAGGGCGTACTGGGCGCGGATCTCGCCCGGGGTGGCGACCCTGTCCAGGAACATCAGGCCGTCCATGCGGCAGTCACACGGGTTCTGCTCCCGCGTGTTCTGCGGGTGACTGCCGCCGATCTTGATGCCGCGCGGGTCGGTCGCCGAGGTGAGGTCGGGCTCCGGGTCGCCCTTCAGCCCCCACGGGTCGCCGTCCACGGTGTAGGAGCCGTCGAGCGCGCGGCCGTCGCGGTAGAGGCGCATCGCCCCGGTGTCGAAGTCGAAGGTGGCGGCCAGGAACACCCACCGGTCGCGTGGCAGGATCGTCTGCCACGGCAGGTCCGCGGCGAAGGTCTGGGAGGCGGACCCGTCCACCCTCCTGGCCAGCGCCACCACCCGTAACTCGCCCTCGACGGTGATCAGCTCCAGCAGCGCCCGCACGTCGTGGCCCTGGGAGTCGCCGCTGAGGACGCCCGCCAGGCCGATCGCGCCGTAGCGGTCTGCCGGGTCGGGGGTGTTGGTGTTGAGCGCGGGCCCGGTGCCGGTCATCTTGAACCAGCCCATGATCGTGGTGCCCGCGGCGGCGTTGAAGGCCCGCAGACCGGGCAGGCCCGTCTCGGCGTACACCCCGGCCTTCCAGTCGTCGTTGCCGGTGGCCGCCTGGTCGACCTGCCGGGTCTGCAGGCTGTGCGTGCTGCCCCGGTACGCGCCGTCCGCGACGCGCATCGCCGCGCCGCCGTTGACCAGCGAGATGGGGGTGCCCGACAGGCCCTGGTCCTGCTCGCGGGCCGGGTCGCCGGGCACCGGGTGCTCGAAGTCGTACGCGGCCACGAGGCCGGGACGGAACGACGGCAGCACGCCCGACGGCGCGTACGTGGCCTTCGTCACCTTCCAGATCTTGCCGTTGGCCTTGGACAGGGCGTACAGCTCGCCCGCGGCGTCCTGGCCGAAGCGCAGGTCCACGCGGGTGTTGCCGGACAGGTCCTGCATGGTGACCGGCCTGCCGGCCGCGTCGACCAGGCGGGGCTGGTAGATGGTGGCCCGGGTGCCGGTCTGCTCCCGCATGTCGGCGGCGATCGTGTAGAACACCTGGCCGTCCACGATGTCGCCGAACAGGTACTTGCCGTACAGGAGCGGCAGCCGGTCGCCCCGGTAGACGAACCCGCCGACGATGGCGTGGCCGCTGTCGGCGGTGCACGGGTGGCCGGGCGGCGGGTCGTGGTCGTAGGCGGCCACCGGGTAGGTGTAGCCGTACTGCGCGTCGTCGTCGGGCAGCGTGTACAGGTGGCAGCGGTCGGCCTGGTCGTAGACGAAGGAGCCCTCGCGCTCGCTCCAGCCCAGGTTGTCGCCGGGGCCGACGTCGTAGACGGCCTCGATGGCGTGCTCGCCGATGTGGCCGAGGAACAGCCGGTTGCCGGCCTTGGAGTCCCAGCTGAAGCGGTGGGGGTCGCGCATGCCGTACGCGTAGATCTCGCCGAGCTTGCCCGCCTGGCCGGCGAACGGGTTCGACGGCGGGATGTCGTACTTGCCGGTGGAGCTGTCGGGGTCGATCCTGAGGATCTTGCCCTGGGGGATGGCCAGGTTCTGCGGGTCGTCGCTGGTGACGCCCCGGCCTCCGTCGCCCGCCGCGACGTAGAGCAGCCCGTGGTCGGCGTCGCCGGGGCGGGCGGCCGGGTTGAAGTCGATCTGCTGGATGCCGTGGATCTGGCCGGAGAAGCCGAGCCTGAGCACCTCGCGGCGGGTGCCGGTGAAGGTGGCGGCCCTGGGGTTCGCGGCCGTCCACTCGGTGATCACGCCGTGGAACCTGGTGCCGGGCTGGGGCGGCAGGTCCGGGGTCTTCGTGGTAAGCGCGTCGCCCCACTCGGTGTGCACGGTGTAGAACCTGCCGTTGCGCCCGAACTCGGGGTGGAAGGCGGCGAAGCCGAAGCCGCTGCCCAGCCCGCGCCCCGAGACGAAGTCGGGCGCGAACGCGGCGGCCACGTCGAGGTACTCCTTCGGCTGCCGGTCCCTGCCGAGCAGGTAGAGCTTGCCGTTGAGGTCGTTGGCGTACAGGCGGCGCGAGCCGTCGGGCAGCTCGCCGAGGTAGTTGATCCTGGCCCAGCGCACGAGGCGCGGGTCGGTGGGCTCCGGGATCGTCTCGGTCTTGGGGAAGGAGGCGAACTCCTCCAGCGTCAGCGTGAGCGGCGACGGCGTGGGCTTCTCGGGGATCGGGTCGTCGATCGGGACCGGTGCTGCGGCGACGGCCGGGGGTGCGAACAGGGCGGTCAGCAGCAGGACGACCGCGACGGTGAGAGTGCGAAAGGCGGGCATCGGGGGATCCTCTCGCAGCGCCCGGAGGGCTGGAAAGCGCTTTCTGGGACGTCGCGATCGTAACTCCCGGCGAGACCCTGTCAAGGGCCGGTGCGGGGTCCGTACGCGTCCCCGCCGCCGCACGTGACGCGCGCCGCCCGCTTCCCGCGCAGGTCAGCGGGGTGGCGGTGGGGCGGTGGAGGCCCGGACCACCAGCTCGTGGCGCGTACGCCGGCGGCGCGGGCGCGCGGCGGGCGGCTTGAGCACCAGCTCCAGGGCCTGCCTGCCCATGCCCACCATGGGCAGGCGCACGGTGGTGAGCGCCGGGTAGACGTCCTCGGCCACGGGCACGTCGTCGAACCCGGCCACCGAGATCTCGCCGGGCACCCGGTGCCCGTGGTTGAGCAGCCAGGACAGCGCGCCGACCGCCATCGGGTCGTTCAGCGCCACCACCGCCGTCAGGTCGGGGTGGGCCCGCAGCAGCCGGGCCGCGGCCGTCGCGCCGCCCTCCCTGGTGAAGTCGCCGTGCACCAGGGGGACGGTGTCCCAGTCGAGCCCGGCCGTGCCGTACGCCGTGCGCAGCCCCGCCAGCCGGTCCTCCACCGTGGTCAGGTTGGGCGGGCCGCCGATCACGCCCAGCCGGCGGTGGCCCAGGTCGAGGAGGTGGCGCATGAGGCTCGCGCCGCCCGCGGCGTTGTCGGGCAGCACCGCGTCGATCGCCAGGTGGTGGCGGCCGATCACCGCGACCCGGCCCCCCGCCCCCGTGAACGAACGCAGCTCGGCGGCGAGGTCGGCCTCGGTGTCGGCCTCGACGTACCCCGACCCGGCCAGCACGATCGAGGTCACCCGGTGGGCGCGCAGCGCGCGCACCCTGGACAGCTCGGCCCGCGGGTCGCGCTCGGTCTGGCTGATCAGCGCCAGGTAGCCGCGGCTCTCGGTCTCGCGCAGCACGCCCCTGGCGATCTCGGCGAAGTAGGGGTCGCCCACGTCGTGCACGATCAGCCCGACCATCGACGCCTGCCCGCCGGCCAGCGCCCGCGCGTGGCTGTTGGGCACGTAGCCCACCTGGGACGCGATCGCCTGGACGTGCGCCGCGACCTCGGGGCTCACTCCCGCGCTGCCGGTCATGGCCCGTGAGGCCGTCGCCAGCGACACCCCGGCCGCCTTGGCCACGTCGACGAGACGAGGAGGGGACGGGAGGGAAGGTCGCTCTGCCATGCCGGTGCGGACCCCCTTGTCCAAGGCTGGATCTCGTGTAATCGTAACCGAAAGCGCTTACGAAAGCGCTTTCGCTCCGCCTCTTCTGACGGGGGTCTCCTCGATGGCAAGAGTACGCAAGGGCCTGGTGGCCGTCTCGCTGTGCGCATTAGCGGCGACCGCGTGCGCGAAGACCGACGAACCCGGCGCGGCCCAGTCGCCCGGACAACAGCAGGGGCCGGTGAAGATCGGCATCTCGCTCCCGCTCACCGGCGACTTCTCCGAACCCGGCAAGGGCATCCAGGAGGGCTACCAGGTCTGGGCCGACCGGGTGAACGCCAAGGGCGGCCTGCTCGGCAGGAAGGTCGAGCTGATCTTCCGCGACGACGCCTCCGACCCCAACCGGGTCAGCTCCGACTACGAGTCCCTCATCACGCAGGACAAGGTCAACCTGGTCTTCGGGCCGTTCTCCTCGCGCCTGGTGATCCCGGCGGCGAAGGTCGCCGAGTCGTACGACATGGTCTTCGTGGAGCCCGCGGGGGCCGCCGCCGAGGTGTTCGAGCAGGGCTTCACCCGGCTGTTCTACGCGGCCCCCGCGGTCGCCGGCGACCACTACAACTACCTGGCCGACTACCTCACCAAGCTGCCGGCCGACCAGCGGCCCAAGACGGCCGCGTACGCGAGCCTGGACGACCCCTTCGCCCAGGGCACCGCGTACGGGCTGCGCGACAAGCTGACCGCGGCCGGGATCAAGACGGTCGTGGACGAGGTCTACCCGCCCGAGACCACCGACTTCTCGCCCATCGCCGCCAAGATCGCCGCCGCCAAGCCCGACCTGGTCGTGGGCGGCACGCAGTTCGAGGACTCGGTCGGCCTGGTGCGCGCGCTGCAGGAGCTCAAGGTGCAGCCCAAGCTGGCCGCGTTCTCGACCGGGCCGACGCTGGCGGAGTTCCCCGGCGCGGTGAAGGGGGCGGCCGAGCACATCCTCTCGCCCGTCGGCTGGTCGGCCACCGCGTCGTTCACCGGCAACCAGGAGATGGTCAAGCGCTACAAGGAGCTGTTCGGCGGCGAGGCCAACGAGGACGCCGCCAACGGCTACACGGTCGGCCAGATCATCGAGGCCGCCGTGACCGCGGTCAAGTGCGTGGACCCGGTCAAGGAATGCCAGGACAAGCTGGCCGGGCACATCCGGCAGAGCACGTTCGACACGGTCGTGGGGCCGCTGTCCTTCGACGACAAGGGAAGGCCGGAGCAGGCCCACATGATCCAGCAGTACGTGGACGGCAAGGTCGAGATCGTCCTCCCCGAGCAGGCCAGGACCGCTGACCTCGTCTACCCGAAGCGGGAATGGTGAGCCTGCTGCTACAGGGCCTGGCCCTGGGCGTGCTGACCGGCGGGCTCTACGCGCTGCTGGCCTCGGGCCTGTCGCTGTACTTCGGCGTGATGCGGGTGGTCATGGTGGCCCATCCGGCGTTCCTGTTCCTGGCGGCGTACCTGACGTACACGGTGCACACCACGTTCGGGGTGGACCCGTTCCTGGCGCTGCCGGTGACGGTGCCGCTGTTCTTCGCGCTGGGCGTGGCGGTGCAGCGGCTGCTCATCGCCCGGCTCGCGCCGGAGAACCTGGCGATGATGTCGGTGCTGCTGACGTTCGGGATCGCGCTGACCATCGAGGGGCTGCTCGGCACGGTCTACACCGGCTCGTACAAGTCGGTCAGCATGGAGTACGCGACCCGGTCGCTGAGCGTCGGCGGCGTGCACCTGCCGTACGACAAGATCATCGCGTTCTGGGTGGCGGCGCTGACCCTGGCGGTGCTGTTCGCGGTGCTGGTCAAGAGCCGCTTCGGGCAGGCGCTGCGGGCCACGATCCAGCACCGTGAGGCGGCTCGGCTGGTCGGCGTCCCGACCGAGCGCGTGGCCGGGTACGGCTTCGGCGTGGGCCTGGCCACGGCCGCCGTCGGCGGCACGGTGCTGGCCCTGATCACGCCGTTCTTCCCCGCCTCCCACTGGGTGTGGATCGGCAAGCTGATGGCGATCATCGTGGTCGGCGGGCTGGGCAGCGTGGTGGGCGCGGCGCTGGCGGCGATCCTGCTCGGGGTGGTCGAGGGCCTGGTGCTGGTGACCGTGGACGCCACCTGGGCCACCATGATGTTCTACGTCTTCCTCTTCCTGGCCCTGCTCGTCCGCCCCCAGGGGCTGTTCGGAGGCCGGCTTGCGCATCGCTTCTAGAGGGCTCCCGCTGCTGGTCGCCGCGCTGGCGATCGCCTATCCGTGGCTGGTGCCCAACTACTACCTGGTGTACGCGGGCGCGCTGACCGTCATGTACGCCGCCATGTCCACCTCCTGGAACCTCCTGGGCGGCTTCACCGGCTACGTCTCGCTCGGCCACTCGGCGTTCTTCGGGCTGGGCGCGTACGGCACCGGGCTGCTGGTCGTGCGCCTGGGCGTCCCGTGGGTGGTGGCGCTGCTGGTGTCGGCGGTGCTGGTGACGGTGTTCGCCGTGGGCGTGGGCATCGCGGCCGTACGGGTGCGCGGCGCGTCCTTCGTGATCGTCTCCATCGCGCTCGTGTCGATGATGAACCTCGTCGTGCAGGGCTGGCGCTCGCTGACCGGCGGCTCCACCGGCCTGCAGGTGCCCTCGCCCTTCCCCGGCCTGCACCGAGGCGAGACGCACATGGTGTTCTTCTACCTGTTCCTGGCGCTGCTCGCGGTCGCGCTGCTGTGCTGGTGGCACGTCTCGCGCTCCCGCTTCGGCGCGGGCCTTCGGGCCATCAGGGAGGACGAGGACAAGGCCGAGTCGCTGGGCGTGCCCACGGGGGCGTACAAGGTGGCGGCCTTCGCCCTGTCCGCCCTGTTCGTGGCGCTGGCCGGCGGGCTGTACGCGGTGTGGTTCGGCAGCCTCGACCCGATCTTCGTCTTCTCCATCCTGATCGGCTCGTACATGGTGCTCATGAGCCTGCTCGGCGGCGTCAGGCACCTGTACGGCCCGCTGCTCGGCGCGCTCATCGTGGCCCCGGCCGGGGAGTACTTCCTGATCGCGCTGGGCGAGACGCAGATCCACCTCACCGCGACCGGGCTGGTGCTGGTGCTGGTCGTGCTGTTCATGCCGGACGGCATCCTGGCCAGGCTCACCCGGAGACGGCCAGGACCGTCCATCCCCGACGAGACCGCCGACCAGAGACTCCAGAAGGTGACACCGTGAGCGTCGAAGGGGGCTCCTTGCGCACGGAGGGGCTGACGAAGTCGTTCGGCGGCGTGCTGGCCGTCAACGGGGCGGACGTCGAGCTGCGCGACGGCGCGATCAACGGCCTCATCGGGCCGAACGGCTCGGGCAAGACCACGTTCTTCAACATCGTCACGGGCATGATCAGGCCGGACGCGGGGCGGGTGCTCTACCGCGACCGCGAGATCACCCGGCACTCGCCGCACCGCGTCGCGCACACCGGCATCGGGCGCACCTTCCAGCTCTGCCGGGTCTTCCCGCGCATGAGCGTGCTGGAGAACATGCTGGTCGCGGTGCGCCGTACCCGGCTGCGCGAGCTGCTGGCCGGGCTGCGGGACGCGGGCGAGGTGGAGCGGGCCCGGCACTGGCTGCGCCGCATGGGCATCGAGCACCTGGAGGAGGCCGAGGCGCGCGACCTGTCGTACGGGCAGCAGAAGCTGCTCGAACTGGCCGCCGTCTTGATGGCCGAGCCGGACCTGGTGCTGCTCGACGAGCCCGCCGGCGGGGTGAACCCGGCGCTGATCGACCGGATCACGGCGCTCGTCCGCGAACTCAACGCGGAGGGCCGCACGTTCCTGGTCGTCGAGCACAACATGGACATGGTGATGGGCATGTGCGACCACGTGATCGTCTTCGACCGCGGCGCGCCCATCGCCGAGGGGCCGCCGTCGTCGGTGCGGGAGGACCCGCGGGTCTTGGAGGCGTATCTCGGTGTCTGAGCTGGTTCTGACGCTGGACGACGTCGTGGCCGGGTACGGCAGGGCCGCACCGGTGCTGCGCGGCCTGACCGTCACCGTCCGCGCCGGTGAGGTCGTCTGCCTCGTCGGCCCGAATGGCGCGGGCAAGTCCACCGCGCTCAAGGTCGCCAGTGGCCTGCTCGCGCCCAGGTCGGGGCGGGTGCTGCTGGCCGGGCGCGACGTGACGGGCCTGTCGCCGCAGCGGCTGCTCGGCCTGGGCCTGGCCCACGTGCTGCAGGGCCACAGCGTGTTCCGGGAGATGACGGTGGCCGAGAACGTCCGGCTCGGCGGCTTCACCGTACGCGACCAGGCCCGGCTGAACGCGCGGATCGAGGCGGTCAAGGAGCTGTTCCCCGTCGTGGGGGAGCGGTGGGGGAGCCTGGCCGGGCTGTTGTCCGGCGGGCAGCAGAAGCAGGTGGAGTTCGCGCGGGCGCTGATGCTGGAGCCGTCCGTGGTGCTGCTGGACGAGCCCTCGATGGGGCTCGACCCGCGCAACACGCAGGTGGTGTTCGACCAGATCGATCTCATGCGCCGGACCGGGGTGGCGGTGCTGCTGGTGGAGCAGAACGCGCGCAGGGCCCTGGACATGGCCGACCTCGGCTGCGTGCTCGACCTCGGCCGGGTGCACATCTCGGGCCCCGCCCGCGACCTGGCCGCCGACCCCCGCCTCGGCCGCCTCTACCTGGGCGGCGCCCCCGCGACCTAAGCCAGGGTCAGCACGCGCTTCCTGAACACCCAGTACGTCCACCCCTGGTACGCCAGCACGAACGGCAGCGTGATCAGCCCGATCCAGCTCAGCACCGTCAGCGTGTACGGCCCGGAGGCGGCCTCGGCCAGCGTCAGCCCCGGCAGCGGCCGCACCCGCAGCTCCATGAACACGGCCAGCGCGCTCAGCACGATGGCGCCCGCCGTCGCCGTGAACGCCCAGCCCTCCCTGCGCCGCCAGATCAGCGCCGTGGCCGCGGCCAGCGCCGCCATGGCGGCCAGGGCCGGGGCGGTGCCGAGGCTCGACAGGGCGAACACGGCCACGGGGACGGTCACGCCACCGGCGATCATGGCGGCGGTCCTGGCGCGGCGGCGTACCGGGCCGGTGGTCCGCAGCGCCAGGAACACCGCGCCGTGCAGGACGCACACCGCCAGCGTGAACGCGCCGCCGAACAGGGCCGCGAGCGCGCCGTCGAAGAGCAGCCCGGCGAAGACCGTGCCCCACACGAACGCCGGCAGCGCGCTGCCCGCCACGATGCCCAGGTCGCACCAGAGCGGGTTGGCGACCTTGCCGCGCCACTCCAGCCCGACGCCGCGCACGATGAGCCCGACCAGGACCAGCGTCACCGGCAGGTAGAAGGCGCTGAACAGGCCCGCGTACCAGGCGGGGAAGGCGGCGAACATGGCGCCGACCGCGGTGATCAGCCACACCTCGTTGCCGTCCCAGACGGGGCCGATGGTCTGCAGCGCGGCCCGCTGCTCCGCGGGGTTCCTGCTCACCAGCGGCGCCAGCAGGCCGACCCCGAAGTCGAAGCCCTCCAGGACGAAGTAGCCGGTCCAGAGGAAGGCGATGACGGCGAACCACAACTCGATCATTGTCTGCTCCTCAGTACATCAGGGACGGCTCGCGCCGCTCGGCGGCGGGCTCCTGGGCCTGCTCCTCGACGCCCTTGCGGACGTGCCTGGACAGCAGTACGGCCTCGGCCACGGCCAGCACGCCGTACAGGAGGGTGAAGACCGTCAGGGACGTGGCCACCTCGGCCAGGGTCACGCCCGGCGAGACGCTGGAGGCCGTCAGCAGCTCGCCCGCGACCGTCCACGGCTGGCGGCCGATCTCGCTCAGCAGCCAGCCCGCGATCACCGCGACGAGGGGCAGCGGCAGGGCGAGCAGCAGCGCGCGGGAGAGCCACGCGGGGAACTGCCGCCTGCGCCGCGTCAGCCACAGGCCCAGCACCGACAGGCCCACCGTGGCCAGCCCGAAGACGATCATCACCCGGAACGACCAGAAGACGATCGTCTGGTCCGGGCGGTAGTCGCCGGGGCCGAACTGCTGCTCGAAGCGGCGCTGCAGGTCCTCGGTGCCCTGGACGGTGGCGTCGGGGTCGTTGGTGGCCAGGAAGCTCAGGACCTTCGGGATCTCGATGCCGGGCGCCACGCTGAACGCCGCCCCCGCGGTGTCGTGCCGCAGCCCCTCGGCCGAGGCCAGCTTCATGGGCTGCTGCTCGTACAGGAGCTTGGCCGAGGTGTCGCCGGTGCCCGCGACGACCGCCCCCGCGATGGCCGTCATCACCAGCGCCGCGCGGGCGGTGCTGCGCCACATGGCCCGGTCGCCGTGGTCCGAGGTGCGGGTCCTGAGCAGCCAGTAGCCGCAGACCGCCAGCACGAACCCGCCCGCGACGACGAACGCCGCCCCGATCACGTGCGGCACCTGGGCCAGCGCGGTGGAGTTGGTCAGCACCGCCCACAGGTCGGTCATCCTGGCCTTGCCGTCCACGACCTCGTAGCCGACCGGGTGCTTCATCCAGGCGTTGGCCGCGAGGATGAAGTAGGCCGACAGGTTGGACCCGATGGCCGCCGCCCAGATGGTCGCCAGGTGCACCCGCTTCGGCAGCCGGTCCCAGCCGAAGATCCACAGGCCCAGGAACGTGGACTCCATGAAGAACGCCAGCAGCGCCTCCATGGCCAGCGGCGCCCCGAAGACGTCTCCGACGAAGACCGAGTACTCGCTCCAGTTCATCCCGAACTGGAACTCCTGCACGATGCCGGTGACCACGCCCATCGCGAAGTTGATCAGGAACAGCTTGCCGAAGAACTTCGTGAGCCTGAGGTACTGCTCCTTGCCCGTACGGTGCCAGGCCGTCTGCAGCCCGGCCACGAAGATCCCGAGACCGATGGTCAGGGGCACGAACAGAAAGTGGTACACGGTGGTCACCCCGAACTGCCACCGCGCGAGATCCAGTGCGTCCATCTTCCCCGCCGACTCCCTCAGCTCTACAAGCCGTAGTACATCTACTGCTAGTAGTACTACAGGCTGTAGAGCAACGCGCTGCGACCTTGGTCACATCCGCGTACGCCGCCGACTCGATCGCGGCTCTGGCAGGTGTTGCCCTTATTCCGTGGGGTCCTGCTGCTTAGAGTGGCGGCATGAGAGTGGCGGGCAGCGCCGTGATCGGCGTGCACAGGGACCAGGTGTGGGCGGCGCTCCAGGACCCGGCGGTGCTGGTGCGCACCATCCCCGGGTGCGAGCGGCTGGAGGAGACGGGGCCGGACACGTACCGCATGACGGTGAACGCGGGCGTGGCCGCCATCAAGGGCGTCTACCAGGGAGAGGTGGCGCTGGCCGACCCGCTCGCGCCGGAGAGCTTCACGCTCAGGGCGCGCGGGCAGGGGGCGCCGGGGACCGTGGACGCCACCGTGCTCGTCCGGCTCAGCGAGACCGACGGCGGGACGCGCGTGGACTACGACGCGGAGGCCGTGGTCGGCGGGATGATCGGCGGGGTCGGGCAGCGCATGCTGGGCTCGGTGGCCAAGCGCACGGCGGGAGAGTTCTTCTCGGCCGTCGAGGAGCACCTGCGCGTCCCCGTCCAGGCCGGGGCGGACCTCGGCGTTCCCGCGCGCGCGGCGGAGGATCTGCGTGCCGTCGTTCCGGGAACCGAGCCCGTCCAGAGGGCCGTCTACGAGCGGGCGGCCGGGCGGCGCGGTGCGGCCCGTCCGTGGGGGATGCTGGCGGCCTTCGGCATGGGGGCGGGCGTGGCGCTCGCCGGGGTCGCCGTGGGCTGGTTGCTGGGGCGGCGGCCACGCGGTCGTGCTGCCTGAGTGCCGCCTGGGGTCGGTGGCGTTCTGGGCTCTCGCGGAAAAGGATCTCCCGGCGTAGCGTGACGGTATGCGGCAGGCACATGCTGAAGACGCACGGACCGAGGCCAGGCGAGTCGTACGCAACCTGCTGGGTGAGGAGCGGCCGACGGCCGACAGGCTGATCGACGCCGTACGCCCCGTGCTCGGGGACGACCGCACCGGCCGCACCCTCGAACTCGCCCTCGGGGCCTCGCTCACCCGTCGCTCCGCCGAGCTGGCCGCGCTGGCCGCGCTGCTGGTCGGCACCCGCGAGCTGGGCCGCGACTGGTGGACCAGGCCCAGGGGCGGGAAGCTGCCGCCGCCCGACGAGGTCGTGCGCACGGCCGTGGCCATCGAGCCGTGGACCGACCTGACCGCGCTGGAGATGCTGGCCGCCTGGATCTCCGACGACGCCGCCGACCGGATGTGGGGGGTGCCGGTCGCGCGGGTCGACCTCAACTCCTGGCACGCGGAAGACCGCTTCGGCCTGCCGCCCGGCGTCAAGCCGGGGCAGCGGCTCGTCGTGCACTTCGACGCGGGCGGCCGGCTCGACGCGGTCGTCACCCGGCGGGCCGACGAGGAGCTGGGCTCCAACCTCGACTTCCACTCCCTGCGCTACTCCCGGCCCGCCGAGGCGCAGTGGAGCTGGGGGGTGGCGGCCGGGCTCGGGCCGCACCGGCTGCCGGGGGAGGACCCCGACCCGTACGCCCGCGAGGTCCCCGCCTCCGCCGCCGGCATCCTGCGCGCGTGGGCGGGACGCCACGGCGCGACCGGCGAGCAGCTCGGCGGGAGCTGGGAGACGGTGGGCGACGTGGTGGCCGCCATCGAGCGGGTCGACTGGATGTGGCGCAGCGGGGAGTGGTTCGGCTGGTGGCGGGGGGCGTCGGCGCTGGTGGACGACTCGGCGTACCTGCCGTACCGGCTGGAGGAGCTGGCCGCCGACTGACGGACGCGACCCGCGTGGCCCGCGCTCAGGCGGCCGAGCCCGCGTCCGCCGCCCCCTCCTCGCCGAGACCCTCGCCGAGGCGGCCCGTGCGGTGGTGGCGGCGGCAGAGCACCTGGTAGCGCACCGGGGCGTCGCCGGTGTCGCCGATGACGACCTGCTCGCCCGTACGCGTCATCGCCCCGCCCACGATCCTGGCGTTGAGCTGACCGGGCCGCCCGCACCAGCACAACACCTCGACCTGCAGCCGGCACACCTCGTCGGCCAGCTCGAACAGCCGCTGCGCCGCCGGGAACATCACCGAACGGAAGTCGGAGGCCAGCCCGAAGGCGTAGACGTCCACGCCGTGCACGTCCACCAGGTCGGCGAGCTGCTCGATCTGCTCGACGGTGTAGAAGCAGGCCTCGTCGCAGATCAGGTAGTCGACCCGCTCGTGCGAGGTGACCAGCCGGACGAGGTCGAGTGAGTCCTCCACCTCGATGGCCTCCAGCCCGAGCCCGATGCGGCTGGTGACCTTCGGCCCGCCGGAGCGGTCGTGTTTGGTCAGCACCAGCCCTCGCCTGCCCTGCCGTCGATGGTTGTAGTTCATCTGCAGCGCCAGGGTGGACTTCCCGCAGTCCATGGGGCCGAAGTAGAACTTCAGCACGGCATCTCTGGCACCCGGCGGCGCGGGGGACAAGGCGGACGATTCGATCACGGGCCGCCAGCTTAGCGGCTTGGCTTGTTCCATGACCTCGTGGGACATTTCTCCCCTGGAGTTACAGGAGGCATTTGTGGTCACCGACAAACCGCCGTCCGGGTCATCGCCGCTCGACGCGATGCTGACACCGGACGACCGTACCGCCGCTCAGGCCGACGCCACCCGCTGGCGGTACGGCTTCCTCGTCGTCGTGGCGGGCATCGCGGCGGTCCTCGTCGCCTTCGGCGCGGCCGTCTTCGCGACCAGGGAGTTCGCGCCGCTGTTCGCCGGGGTGGCGGGGGTGGTAGGCACCATCATCGGGGCCTACTTCGGAGTGCAGGCGGGGCAGTCGGGTAAGGCCAGGGTCGAGGCCGAGCTGGCCAGGTCCCAGGAGCTGGTGGTGCGTCTGGCCGCGTACGTCGGCACCGAGAACGCGCCCCGGGTCATCGACGAAGTGCTCGGCCGACGCCGAAGCTGAGGAGCCATGCGTAGCGTCCGTATCGGAGTGGACACCGGAGGAACGTTCACCGACGTCGTGGCGGTGGACGAGGAGACCGGTGAGATCCTCACCACGAAGACCCCCTCGACCCCCGCGAACCCGGCCGACGGGTTCCTCGCGGGCGTCGAGAAGCTCGGCCGGTTCGACGTCGGCTCCGTCGTGCACGGCACCACGGTGGCCACGAACAGGCTCCTGGAGGACCGGATCGGCGACCTCGGGTTCATCACGACCGAGGGCTTCGAGTTCGTGCTGGAGATCGCCAGGCAGAGTGTGCCCGACGGCTACGGCAACTCCTACTTCTGGGTCAAGCCGCCCAGGATCGTGCCCGCGCACCTGGTCAAGACCGTCGGCGGGCGGCTCGACCACCTGGGCGCGGAGGTGCGGCCGTTCTCCGAGGAGCAGGCCGTCGAGGTGGCCCGCTGGTTCCGCGCCAGGGGAGTGACCGCGATCGGGGTCTGCTTCCTGCACTCCTACGCCAACCCCGAGCACGAGCGCCGCATGCGCGAGGTGCTCTGGCGCGAGCACCCCGACGCGGTGATCTCGCTGTCCAGCGACGTGCTGCGCGAATACCGCGAGTACGAGCGCTCGGTCACCACCCTCGTCGACGCCGCCGTCAAGCCGGCCATGCGCACCTACCTCGCGAACCTGTCCACCCGCCTGGGCCGGCCGTTCTCCGTGATGAAGTCCAACGGCGGCGTCCTGTCCGCCCGCGAGGTCGTCAACCAGCCCATCACCACCGTCCTGTCGGGCCCGGCGGCCGGGGCGCTGGGCGCCGCGCTCATCGCCTCGACGGCCGGCCATGAGTCCGTGATCACCCTCGACGGCGGCGGCACCTCGACCGACGTGGCCGTGGTGATCGACGGCGAGCCCTCCATCACCACCGAGGGTGCCGTCGGCCGTTACCCGTGCAAGATCCCGATGATCGACATCATCACGGTCGGGGCGGGCGGCGGCTCGATCGCGTGGATCTCGCCCGAGGGCACGCTCAAGGTCGGGCCCAAATCCGCCGGCGCGGACCCGGGCCCGCTCTGCTACGGCAAGGGCGGCACCGAGGTCACGGTGACCGACGCGCACGTCTTCCTCGGCCGCATCCCGCCGTACCTGCTCGGCGGGGAGATCCCGCTGGACGCCGACGCCGCCCGCGCCGGGATCCAGGAGCTGGCAGGGAAGCTGGGCCTCGGCCCCGAGCGCACGGCCACCGGCATCCTGGAGATCAGCGCGTTCAACCAGAGCAACGCGATCCGGCAGCTCACCGTCAAGCGCGGGCTCGACGTGCGGGACTTCCCGCTGGTGACGTTCGGCGGGTCGGGGCCGCTGCTGGCCTGCCGGCTGATCGACATCCTGGGGCTGCCGGCCGTCGTCGTCCCGCGCGACCCGGGCAACGTCTCGGCGTTCGGGCTGCTCACGGTGGACGTCAGGAACGACTACGTACGCACGTACGTCACCCGCGACCTGTCACTCGGCAAGGCCGTCGAGATCTTCCACGACCTGGAGCATCAGGCGGGCGAGGCCCTCGACCGCGAGGGCTTCGCCGACCCGGTCTACCAGCGCAGCGCCGACCTGCGCTACTACGGCCAGGCGTACGAGGTGCGCGTGCCCGCCCCGGCGGGCGACCTCGACGAGTACTGGCAGGCCGAGGTGGTCGCCCGCTTCCACGACGCCCACGAGAAGCTGTACGGCTACGCCTACCGCGACGACCCCCGGCACGGTGTCGAATGGGTCAACCTGCGCGTGTCCGGCATCGGCCCCATCACCCGGCCGACGCTGCGCCGCCTGGAGCAGGCCGGCGAGGGCGCCACCTCGGTCCGTCCCGTGCACTTCGACGAGACCCGCGACACCCCGATCCACCAGCGGGCCGCGCTCGGCCCCGGCGCCACCGTGCAGGGGCCCGCGGTCATCGAGGAGTACGGCTCGACGATCCCCATCCACCCCGGCTTCACCGCGCGCGTGGACGAGTACGGCAACGTGGAGGTACGTCGTGGCTGACCCGATCCTGGTCGAGATCGTCGAGGGCACGCTCGCCTCGGTCGAGCGGGAGGTCGAGACCGCCATCGCGCGCACGGCCCGCTCGCCGATGATCCGCGACGCGCACGACTTCCGCGCCGGCATCCACGACGTACGGCTGCGCAAGCTCACCGGCCGCTCGTACAGCGCGCTGGTCCAGCCCGTCGTGCGCGACTTCCCGGCCGAGACCATGAAGCCCGGCGACGTGTACTTCCACAACGACGTCTACCTGTCGGAGGGCGGCATCGGCCACCTGCCCGACCTGTGCGTCACCGTCCCGGTCTTCCACGAGGGCGAGGTCGTGGCGTTCGTGCAGGCGTTCGGCCACCACGACGACATCGGCGGCGCGGTGCCCGGCTCGATGCCCTCGCACGCCCGCTCGGTCTTCGAGGAGGGCCTGATGGTGCCGCCGATCAAGCTGTGGGACGAGGGCGTGCCCAACGAGGCCGCGCTGCGCATCATGACCCGCAACTCCCGCATGCCCGACTCGCTGGCCGGCGACCTCGACGCCGAGTGCTCGGCCTGCCTGATGGGGGCGCGGCGGCTGGGCGAGCTGTTCGGGCGCTACGGCAGGCAGGCCGTCGAGGAGTGCTTCGACGCGATCATCGGCAAGACCACCGAGACGTTCCGCAGGGAACTGCTGTCGAAGATCCCCGAGGGCACGTACGTGTGGGAGGACTACGCCGAGCACGACGGCGTGGACGAGCCCCGCCTGCACACCCAGCGCATCACGCTCACCGTGGACCACGCCGCCGACGCGCCCATGAAGATCGACTTCACCGGTACGTCGCCGCAGGCCAAGGGGCCCATCAACCACGCGGGCGACTACGCCGACGGGGTGTTCCTGAAGAAGTGGCTGGCCCCCGTGCTGCGCAACCTGGCCGACACGCCTGAGCGCATGGCGGAGCTGGACGTCAACGAGGGCGTCGTGCCGCTCATCGAGATGGTCTTCCCGGACAAGGGCACCCTGCTCACCCCCGTCTTCCCCGCCCCCACCAACGCCCGCACGTTCGTCATCCTGCGCCTGCTCGGCGTGCTGGCGGGCGTGCTGGCCAAGGCCACCGGCGGGCGCATGCCGGCCGACCAGGAGACCATCCGCTACACCGGCGTGTACGGGACCGACGCCGACGGGGTGCCGTACCTGATGCGCGAGGTGCTCGGCGGCGGCTCCGGCGGGCGCTGGTACGCCGACGGCGAGGACACCATCCACGTGGTGCCCGACTCGCGCAACATCCCGGTCGAGTTCGCCGAGGCGCGCTGGCCGTTCCGGGTCGAGCGGCTGGCGCTGGCCTGCGACTCGGGCGGGCCGGGCATGTTCAGGGGCGGGCTCGGCTACGACAAGCACATCAGGATGTTGCGGGACGCCTCGTACATGTCGATCGCCGACCGGTCGATCCTGTCGTGCTGGGGCGTCAACGGCGGCGTGGCCGGGCGGCCCTTCCGCGTCGAGATCGCGGGCAAGGAGATGGAGGGGCTGGTGGACGACCACCCCGTGCAGGCCGGTGAGCTGATCAGGATCCGCACCACCGGGGGCGGCGGCTGGGGCTCCCCGTACGACCGCGACGCGCGGGCGGTGGCGGCCGACGTGCGCGACGGGAAGGTGTCGATCGCGGGCGCGCTCGGCGACTACGGCGTGGTCCTCGACGGGGACCGGATCGACGAGCGGGCCACGGCCGAGCTGCGCGCCCGCCTGCGGCCTCCGGGCGACCGGTTCTTCGACCGGGGGCCGGGTTACGCCAAGCTGTCGGGCGGGCGGGCGTACGCGGAGGTGGACGAGCTCCAGCCGTGAACCGCCGCGCGTCGCGTGCCCGGGCGGCGGCCGGCGGGCGGC